>NZ_JBBUKT010000015.1 GCF_038066715.1 Luteolibacter sp. Y139
CGGCATCGGCCCCCCAGCCGATGCCGCCGCGTTCTGTCCCACCGGTTCACTGCTACCAGCCATTCGGAAGCCTCCTCTGTGGCTTCACGCGGTCAGCGAACCGGAAGTTTACACCCAGTGTTACAACACCCTGGCCCCGTGTGATCACACGAAGGGAATCAGTGGGGGACCAGCGTCTCATGACGAGGGCACGATTCGCCCGGATCTCCCGACAATCAATAGGGCATGATAACGAATTTTTTATGAGCGGATAACTCGCCGTAGTGCAACACGCCCAAATTCGGCAATCGGGATTGCCGAATGCGTTTTTCCCGGCGCAGAAAGTCTTCCACGTTGCTTAATGCGCCGCCAACCAGTTTGGACCGGTGCCGTGTTCGACCAGGATCGGCACATCTCCGGGAAGCGGCAGTGCGGTCTCCATGGCATGAAGAATTTGCGGGATGAGTTCTTCTTGTTCTGGAAGCGCGAGATCGAAAACGAGTTCGTCGTGGACCTGGAGAAGCATCCTGGTTTGGCGAGACGTCTCGCGGAGCAGGGCATCGATGCGGATCATCGCCAGCTTGATCATGTCGGCGGCGGTACCTTGGATCGGGGTATTGATCGCCGCGCGCTCGGCATTGCCGCGGATGGTCTGGTTGGCCGAGGTGAGATCGGGGAAATGGCGGCGGCGACCACTGAGGGTCTCGACGTAGCCTTTGTCGCGGGCCTCGGTGATGGTGCGATCCATGAACTCTTTGATCGCGGGATACTCCTTGAAGTAGTTGTTGATGATGTCCGCGGCCTCGCCGCGGGGGATGCCGAGGCGTTGGCTGAGGCCGAAGGCGGAGATGCCGTAGATGATGCCGAAGTTCACCATCTTCGCGCCGCTGCGCTGCTCGCGGGTGACTTCGCTTTCGGCGATGCCCCAGACCTTGGCGGCGGTGGCGGTGTGAATGTCGCGGTTCTCGCGGAATGCCTCGATCATCGAGACGTCGTTGGCGAGGGAGGCCATGACGCGGAGCTCGATCTGGGAGTAGTCGCAAGAAAGCAGCGTGAAGCCTTCGCGGGGGACGAAGGCCTTACGGATCTGGCGGCCGAGCGCGGAGCGGATCGGGATGTTCTGCAGGTTCGGATCGGTCGAGGCGAGACGGCCGGTCGCGGCGACGAGTTGGTGGAACTGCGTGTGGATGCGGTTCGTCTTCTGAACGATGTGGCCGGGAAGGGCGTCGAGGTAGGTGCCCTTCAGCTTGGTGGCTTCGCGGTATTCGAGGATCTCGTCGATGATCGGGTGTTTGCCGGCGAGCGAGGCGAGAGTGGCTTCGTCGGTCTTGAACTGGCCGGTCTTGGTCTTCTTCGCCTTGTCGGCGAGGCCAAGTTCGTTGAAGAGGATTTCCCCGAGCTGCTTGGGGGAGTTCAGGTTGAAGGGGCGTCCGACATGGGCGGCGATTGACTTCGAGAGTTCATCGATGCGCTGCTGGAGCTGTGCGCCGATCTCGACGAGGGCAGTGGGATCGATCGCAATGCCTTCCATCTCCATGCGGACGAGCACGGGCAAGAGGGGGCACTCGATGGCGCTGAAGACGTGCTGCTGTCCGTCTAACAGCGGGCGAAGTTTTCCCGCGATCTGCCAGGTGACGTCGGCGTCTTCGGCGGCGTATTCCGCCAGCGTGGCGAGTGGAATGGAGGCGATGTCGAGTTCCTTGGACGCCTTCTTGGTTTCGGCAAAGGCGAAGAGATCATCGCTGGCCGCGGGTGACGGGACGGCATTGGCGATGTCGATGAGCTTGACCGGCGTGTAGCCGAGCATGGTCTCGCTGACGTAGTCCATGGTGTGGCGCTGGTCAGGAAACGCGAGGCCGTGGGCGAGCATCGAGTCGAAGATGGGCCCGGCGACTTCGATGCCGTGCTGGTGCAGGACGCAGAGGTCGTATTTGAGATTGTGGCCGATCTTTTCCGCGGGTGAGGAGAGCGCCTTGCGGAGGTCCGGGAGGAGCGAATCGGAGTAGGGGAGATACCAGCCTTCGTAGTCGTTCCAAGAGAAGGCGACGCCGAGCAGCCTGGCGGCGAAGCGATCGAGCGAGGTGCTCTCGATGTCGAAGCAGAAGCGCTCTTGTTTGGCGAGCTGGGCGAAGAGCTCGGCTTGTTTCTCCTGGGTGTCGGCGAGGTGATAGGTATGCGGGACCTCGACGATGGTCTTGAGGTGGGAGAAGACCGGCGCGGGCGATGTGGTTTCGCTGGCTTCCGCTGGAGCATCAGCGGTGCTGGCGGATTCACCGAAGAGCCGCTTGGTGAGGGTGCGGAATTCGAACTCGGTGAAGATAGCCTTCACTGCCTCATCATCGCGCGGGGAGAGGGCGAGGTCTGCCCAGGTGACGTCGATCGGTGCGTCGATGATGATGGTGGCGAGATCCTTAGAAAGCAGCGCCTGATCGGCGTAGGTTTCGAGGTTCTCCTTCTGCTTACCCTTCAGGGACGAGAGATTGGCGAGGAGGTTTTCCACGGAGCCGAAGTCGGCGATGAGCTTTTGCGCGGTCTTGGGTCCGATGCCGGGGACGCCGGGGATATTGTCGACGGCGTCACCCATGAGGCCGAGCAGGTCGATGATCTGGTGCGGATCCTTCACGCCCCAGATTTCCGGGAGCTGGGGGACGCCGATGACTTCGTGCTCGGAGCCCTTTTTGCCGGGCTTCCACATGAAGGTGCGCTCGCTGAGGAGCTGGGCGAAGTCCTTGTCCGGCGTGACCATGTAGGTCTCGATGCCCTCCGCGTCGGCGCGCTTGGCCAGTGTGCCGATCAGGTCGTCGGCCTCGTAGCCGTCGATTTCCAGAAGCGGCAGGTGAAAGGCGCGGCAGAGGCGCTTCACATTCGGGATGGCAGCGGCGAGTTCCTCCGGCATTTCGTCGCGCTGGGCCTTGTAGGCGGGAAATTTCTCGTGGCGGGGGGTGGGGGCGGAGGTGTCCCAAGCGACGCCGAGGTGGGTCGGCTTCTCCTTTTCCAGAATCGTCAGCAGGGTATTGATGAAGCCGTAGAGGGCTGACGTGTTGACGCCCTTGGAGTTACGGATGGGGTTCTGGATGAAGGCGAAATGGGCGCGATAGACGAGCGCCATCCCATCCAGCAGGAAAAGTCGAGACATGGGCGGAGGCTACGGGGGGGCGTGGCGAGCCGGAAAGCGGAAAGGACGGGCGATGGCGGGTGGAAAATGGATCGCCGGTTGGACCGGTGAAATTTCTCGTCAAAGGGTGTGTTAAACTCCTACGTATCCGCAGTCACATGAACGTTGTTTTCCCGATCATTTGTGTCGTTGCTGCCGGTGCGGCTGGCTACTACTTGGAGCCGGGCTTGCGCCCGACGCTGACCGGGAGGACCCAAGTGGCCATCGTGGTGCAGAACCTGCCGGAAGACGGGGATGATACCCCGGCGCCGCCGACGCCCACTCCGACTCCGAAGCCGGAACCCACGCCAAAGCCCGAGCCCACTCCGAAACCGGAGCCTGCTCCCGAGCCCGCGCCGCCTGAACCGGCTCCGACCCCGACACCGGAACCAACACCCGAGCCCGCACCGACGCCTGAACCGGCTCCCACTCCGACTCCTGAGCCTGCACCGACTCCTACGCCCGAGCCTGCCGCGACTGCAGGTGGTGCCGCGCTGGGTGCGGACGACATCGTGAAGGCGATGCAGGAGAGCATCAAAGGCAAGCAGGTGAAGGAATTCACCTTTGAGCAGGTGCTCGGCTGGAAGGCCGGTGAGGAAAAGGAAGTGGACGGTGTGAAGTATCAGACCGGCCAAGCAGCCTACAAGGCAGAGACGATTTTCGGTGTGAAGACAATCCAAGCCCAAGCCCTCATCAAGGATGGCAAGGTCGCCAAGTGGATCTGGCCGAACAGCGGGATGGAGATCAAGTAAGCGACGGAAGGCGCGAACACTCCAGACACCAGACTTTAGAACGGCGGCCGGTGGGCCGCCGTTTTTCTTGCTCAGCCGCCACTGCCTTCCATGAGCAAGACCGCGCCCTCGTCCTGACTCAAATAGTGGGTCATTTTCAAGGAACTCTCAGCTTGGAAGAGAATGTGGTTGAGAGTCGTGGCCTCTTGGGAGAAGGCGGGCACATTCTTATCAAGCAGGTGCGGTGAAGGATAGAGGACTTCGTCCATGCCCAAGCGAAGCTTGATGTCCCTTTTCTTCAGCAGCGCGTTGATCGCGAGGATGCGCTCTTGCAAGGTCTGCTCCGGGAATTCGGTTTGTCCGGGCAGGATCTCTCTCAATCCCGCGAACATCTCGTCAATGCCATGCTCCTTCTTCGGTTCGCGTTCGTGGAGCTTGCCCTTCAAGCGAACTGCTTCTGTCGATGAAGTCTTCCCTTCGTCTGAATGAGCTTCGCTTGCTCCGGAGGCGGGCATGCCGACTTCTGCAACCCCGTGCTGCAAAAAGACGGAACGGAGAAACAACGCCAAGCCGACGACGAACAGTAGGATACAGAATCGGCGGAATGACATGGCTGGGATCGCCGTGAGTTCTTCAGCCGACGTAGCGCGCCTTGAGATGGGCGAGGTGGGCTTCGGGTGAGGGGGCTTTGCCGGTCGCTTGCGTGACGATCTCGGTGGGAGTGAGCACGGCGCCCTTGCTGTGGACCTTGTCGCGCAGCCAGGAGAGCAGCGGGCCGTATTCGGCCTTTGCGATGGTGGAGGCGATGTCGGGCTGGGTGTTTGCGGCGGCGAAGAGTTGGGCGGCGTTGAGGTTGCCGAGTGTGTAGGTCGGGAAGTAGCCGAGGCCGCCCATCGCCCAGTGGATGTCCTGGAGGCAGCCGTGGGCGTCGTCCGGCGGTGTCATGCCGAAGAGGTCGCGGAAGCTTTCGTTCCATGCGGCGGGCACGTCCTTGACGGCGAGCTCTCCGGAGACGAGGCGGCGCTCGAGGGCGAAGCGCAGGAGGATGTGAAGGTCGTAGGTGGCCTCGTCGGCTTCGACGCGGATGAAGGAGAACTCCGCGCGGTGGATTGCGGCGAGGAAGTCATCGAGCGAGGTGTGGGACAGCTGCGGGAAATGTTTGGCGGCGACGGGCAGCCACTTTTCCCAGAAGGGTCGCGAGCGGCCGACGTGGTTTTCCCAGAGGCGGGATTGCGACTCGTGGATGCCGAGCGAAGCGGCTTCGCCGGAGGGCAGGCCGACTTCGCTGGAAGGCAGGCCTTGTTCGTAGAGGCCGTGGCCGGCCTCGTGCATCACGCCGAAGAGCGAGGAGGTGAAATCGCTCTCATCGTAGCGAGTGGTCAGCCGGATATCGCGCGGGCCGAGGGTGGTGCAGAAGGGATGTGCGGTGGTGTCGATACGGCCGGCCTTGAAATCGAAGCCGAGCGATTCGGCGACCAAGGCATTGAACTCCTGCTGGGCGGCGATGGGATAGGGGCCGCCGGGAAGAGTGGCGTTGCGTTTGTTAGAGCGCTCCACGGCGGCTGCGGCGAGTTCGCGGAGCTGTGGCTTCAGGGCATCGAACAAAGAGGCGATGTTGGACGCGGTCGAGCCGCGTTCGTAAGTATCGAGCAAGGCGTCGTAGGCTTCGGCTTGGTAGCCCCAGCGCTCCGCCTTCTCACGCTCGATGCCGAGGATGGTCTCCAGATGCGGAGCGAAGGAGGAGAAGTCGGAGCGCTTGCGGGCATCGGCCCATGCGACTTTAGCCAGCGAAGACGCTTGGGCTTCTCTCGCGACAAGCTCGCCGGGCAGCTTGGTGGCGCGATCGAAATCGCGGCGCATGGCGGCGGTCAGCGCCGGTGCGGTGGCATCCGCTTCGGCGGCGGCAAGGGCGTCGCCCCAGGCGGCGGAAGTGCCGAGTTCGTGGGCGCGTTCCGAAAGCCAGGCGAGCTGATCGGCGCGCCACTCGTGGCCATCGTCCGGCAGGTAGGTTTCCTGATCCCAGCCGATGGTGGCGGCGGAGGTGGCGACGACGGCCCGCTCGCGGGCCAAGGTGCGGAGGCGATCGAGGGCGGTGCTCACGTCCGGGAGATTGGAGAGCGGACAGGCCCGAAGCAAGAACTGGACTGCTACAGTCCGAAGCGAGCTTTCACCGCCTCGCGTTTGAGGCGCAGTTCGCGCCATTCGTTGACGAGGCGGCTGGCCTCGATGACACCGCAGCCGGCGGGGAGGATCACCTCGCGGTGGTGCCACCAGAGGCCGCGGATGGCGACGATGGCGTGGAATTCGCCGTCGAGGATCGCGCCGAATGGGGCGCCGAAGTCTTCTGGTGTGCCGAGACGGCGACGCCAATCGATGAGCTGCTGCAGTGTTTCGGGCGTGCGGGGCAGGGGACCGAGCGCGGGCGTCGGGTGAAGGCGGCGGACCAATTGGGCCGGGCTTTCATCGCCGATGAGATCGACTTCGATGGGGGTGTGGAAGTGAACGATGGAGCCGAGTTCCATGATGCCGCGCGGGCCACGGCGGACACGGCCGATGTCGCCGAGCTTGGAGACGAGTGACTGGGCGACGTATTCGTGCTCGCGGATCTCCTTTTCATCCACGGCGAGGACGTCGCGTTCTTCGGTGCGAGCGGTGCCGGCGAGGGCCATCGTTTTCAAGATGGTGCCGGTGATGGAGAAGAGCTGTTCCGGCGAGGCTCCGGCGAATCCCGAGATTCCATCCGAAAAGCCGTAGCCTAACAGGGGCTCCTCGCTTCCCGCGGCAGTTGCCAGCAGGCGATGGCCGGGTGGCTCTTCCAAGGTCCCGCGCTCGACGACAACGGGGACGGTTTTTTCAAAGGTGCCGGTGCGGATGGCGGCGCTGATTTCCTGGAAGATGGCGGCGAAGTCGGAGGCGTCCGGTGGTTCCCAGTTGCAGGTGGGAACGCCATCGGTTTCGGCGATGAATGCCGCCACTTCATTTCGACCGACGACTTCCCAATGTTGAGGGACCAACCACGGCTCGGTGGATGTTAGTCCGAAGTCATTCCGGTAAAACGCGACGCCATCGTGTGGTGGCTTAGCGGACGACGCAAATGGTCCGCGACCGACGAGGGAACGTCCGTCCGCGAGGTCGAGGAAGGCGAAGCTGTCGGAACTCACGCGATCGGACCTCCTTCACGCAGCCGGTTGATTTCCTCGGACATCGCGGCGGTCAATTGCTCGAGTTCTTCGGCGCGATTTGTCGCGCGTGCAGCGGCGAATCCATGAATCGCGAAGCCCACCGAGAACAAGATCAATCCGATAGGAATCAACAAGCCACCGGCCATCAGAAGGCCGGGAATTGCGGATCCTCCGACCGAAAAGGCACTGGAGCTAGCGCTTGCGGAAGTCGACCCCAAGGACCGGAAAAGGATCATCGTGCCTGCTGAGTAGAGGAAGGGCCCGATCGTCAGGAAGGTTATGCCAATGGCCATCATCCACCACGCCGCACCCCGGCGGGCTTTCCACAGGCCGACGATTCCGGCCCAGAAGCCGGACATCAGACCGAGAAACAGGATCAGGACGATGATGCCGATCCAAGACGATGCGGTGGCCATGCCGCATCCAAGGAAACTTCAGCCATGCCGTCAATTACCTGCCTGTTTGGTCCATCCCTGCAGGCGTCCTTCGAGTGTCGCGAAATCTCCGGCAAGGTTGGCAAGTCCGGGATCGCTTTTCCAAGCGGCCACCATGGCGAGGGCGGCTTGGTCACCGGCTTGGACCTGGTCTTTTTGAAACGGCGCAGGTGGCTTGCCATAGAGGCGATAGCCGGTGGTCGCGCTACGCAGGGGGAAGAGTGAGAGGAAGCGCTGCTTCTCGGATTGGGGGATTTCCGGATTCTTGAGATAGGCTTCCACCTGACCCGCTTGGGCTGGGTCCGAGACATTGGTCCGTGCCATGAGGCTGGCGCGGAGGTCCGGTTGTGCGGCGAACAGGCTATCGTCCGTGGAGATCAGTTCCGCCACCAAGGCCGGCTGCTCTGCTGCCGTTTCATGGAGGGCGAAGGATCCGGCCTTGAGAGCGGTTGGGGAATGATCGACCCAGTGAGCGAGGCTTTCTGCGATTTCAGGAGACCGGGAGAAGCGGGAAAGATCGAGGGCTTCCGCCAATCCGACGGAATCCTGCCAGGCAGGCGTCTCCAACATCTTCGAGAAATACCCGGCGAGTTCCTTGTCGGAAGCGCGCCACGTCTCGCCGAAGGTCAGCGGTTTCAGCGCCACGGCGAACTCTTCCGCGGAAGAGGTGGTCGTAAGGACTTCGCGAGCGATCTCCATCGCAAGGTCCGGATCAGTGACGGACAAGACATCGAGAAGGAAGACCCGCATGGTGGGCCAGCCACGCAATGCACGGCCGGGCCCGGTTTCGAAGGCGATGCCGGTCTTGGCGTCGGCACCGCTGCGGAGCAGTTGGCCGATCGTCTGGGCCACGACATCCGGCTCTTCTTCAAGCCACCGACTCTTGGTGGTGACGAGCCATTGCTTCAGCTTGGCGGGATCGTCTCCATTCTCACATCGCGAAAGGCATTCCTGCCAGTCGGACAAGATGGTCTTGTGGCCGGGCACGTCCAAGCGAGCCGGTGGGGTCGCTTGCTTCGGCGGTGGAGGTGGGGTGGAGGCAAGGTTTTCCCGAGGGCCGTGCGAAAGCGCGATCCATCCCGCGAGTCCGCCGACCGCGATGAGAACCAAGGGTAAGGCCTGGGGGCGAGCCATGCTCAGTCGGTGCCGACTTCCAGTTGAAAGCGTGTGACGGTGGCGATGTCTTCGGTCAGGCGATCCTGCACCAGGAGTTGCCACTTGCCGGGGATACCTTCGGTGGTGCTTTCGCCGCCACCGATGAACTCCCCGCTGAGGTCCATGTCATTGATGACGAGGTCATCGGCACCCGCGCCTTCGCTATCGTGGAGGAGAACGAAGGTGCCATCCGGGCCTAACAGGCCGACGACGAGATCGCCGACGTGGTTGGTGGTGATGGTCAGATTCAGCCGGACGAAGGAGATCACGGAGCCTTCCGGGAAAGCACCGATTTTCAGCGGGATGCGAGTCCACTTCTGGCGGCCGTCTGGAATCACCTTCGGGGTGGAAAGCGCGGCGAGGCGGCTGCTGGTGGTGACGCTCGAGGTGTCCTTGACCGTGCCGGTGACTGACTCACCCAGGACGGGCTGGGCGCTCTTGAACAGGCTCTTGATCTCGGAGGTGAAGGCGTAGAGTCCGGCTTCCGAAGGGCGACCGGAAACGAGTAGGGCGCCGACCTTCCATCCGCCTTCTCCATCGCGAACCCATACCGGACCGCCGCTGTTGCCGGGACCGGTCGAGATGTGAGTGGCGTAGAGATAGTTTCCCTGTTCGGATTTGAAGGGATGGGCCTCTTCGAGGGTGGTGTGCAGGTAGTAGTTCCCCTCATTCCCGGTGTAGTCGATCAGGGCAGGATAGCCGGTGATCATCGACGGGATGCCTGCGCGCAAATTGACGGCGCCCTTGAAATCCACGACGGCGGGTGCTTCCTCGGTGAAGAGGTCGAAGGACCATGCGAGGGCGGCGTCACGGGTGAATGCGGCTCTGGAATTGGAGCCCGAGAGTTCGACTTGTTTCGCGTAGGATGCCCAGCGGAAGAAGCCGCGGGCCTGGACGCCCGATTCCTCGGCGGGTGCGTCTTCGGAATTCACGCCGCTGAACCAGAGCGGAGGCAGGCTCCAGCGGCTGCCTGCGTCATCATAAAGCACGTGCCCGGCGGTCAAAAACAGATGGCGATCTTGTGCGACCACGCCGCTGCCGCGGCTGTCGTCCGAATAGACCACGCCGTTGAGGTTATAGGGACGTTCGGTGAGAAGGCTCTCATCGATGGGAAGGGATGAGTTGGTTTTGGGCGGCGGCTCTACGGTGCCTGCGAGGGCGGGGAGCGACAAGCAAGCGGCGACAAGCGAGGGCGCGAAAATTCTCATATCTTGAAGGGTGACAAACGTGGACAGCACGCATCCCTTAAATTTTTAGAAAAATGTTGTCAAGACACGCCTTCGGCCGGGGAAAGGCGATCCCGTCACCAAAACTTCCCGGGACATGTTAGAAGCCAGCCTCCTACGATGGCCGGGAGCCCTCGCTGCGGAGTCTATCCATGTCCTCTGACATGGCGGCGACCAACTGCTCAAGCTCGGCCTGGCGTTGGAAGGCGCGGGCCATCTGGAGCGCGTACAAGGTGAATCCCACGGCAAAAGCCACACCCCCCAAGCGGGAGGCCATGGACCACCATTCCCAGATCCTAGGATTCCCAAACCGGGACAATCCGATCATCGGGCCGACGATGAAGTAGATAGAGGTAAGGGTGCCAACGAGCAGTCCCGAGAACATCAGCCACCACGGGAGTCTGGCCGAAGACCGCCGGAGAAAGACTATGCCGGCCCACTGTACCACGAAATATACCAGCGAGCCGAAGGCGGCCAGCACCTGGGGAAGGGAGAAACTCATTGCCACCATCTCATCATGGCGGCAGAGGATAGGTCAATTCCCCGGAGGCTTCAGTCCTGCGGTTCGTCCGCGTCCTTCGCCGTGGGCAGTTTCGCGACTTCGTCGAGAAGGTTCACGATTTCCACGCCGCGCTCGGCGGAGCCGTCGTGACGGAAAGACAGAATGGGTGTCGACTTCAGCACCACGCGCTTCGAGATCTTCTTCTGGATCGCGCCGTGGTCGCGATTGAGCTTTTCGAGCACGGGCTCGACCCGGCCGCCGAGGACGCCAATCCAGACTTTGGCTTCCTTGATGTCCTGGGTAGTCTCCACTGCGTTCACGGTCACGAGGGCGCCATGCCACTCATAGTCCTTCTGGACCACGGTGCCGATCTCGCGCTTCAGCAACTCATTGACCCGGTCGATGCGTTGGGACATGGGAATGTGTTCAGTTTGAAGTTTCAAGTTTTCAGCAAAGGCAGGAACCATGGATCAGTTCCTGCCTTTGTCTTGGAAAACCAGCCCCCAGCTTACAGCGTCTGCGGGATCTTCTCGAGCGTGTAGCACTCGATGACGTCGGCTTCCTGATACTCGTTGAACTCACCGAGTCGGATACCGCATTCCATGCCCGACTTGACCTCTTCCACTTCGTCCTGGAAGCGGCGGAGGGTGGACATCTTGCCGTCGAAGACCGGCACGCCACCGCGGATGACGCGGGCGTGGGCCTTGCGATGAATCTTGCCATCCGTGACGTATGAACCGGCGGCGCGGCCCTTCGACTTGGAGAGCTTGAAGATCATTCTCACCTCGGCGTGGCCGATGATGTTCTCGCGGGTGAGCGGCTCGAGCATGCCGAGCATCGCCTCGCGGACCTGATCGATCAGTTCGTAAACGATCGAGTAGAGCTTCACCTGGACGCCCTCGGACTTGACCACCTTGACGGCGTTGGCCTCGACCTTGGTATTGAAGCCAAGCACCACCGCGTCGGCGGAGCTTGCCATCTGGACGTCGGCCGCAGTGATCGGACCGGCAGCAGCCACGATGATCTGGGTGGTAACCTTGTCGGACTTGATGTCGCCGATGGCCCGCTTGATCGCTTCGACCGAGCCCTGCACGTCGCACTTGAGGACGACCTTGAGGACGGCCTTGCCGGTGCCTTCGATGACGTTGGAGAAGAGGTCCTCCATGCGGCTCTTCCGGGTCAACTGGAGGCGATCGTTGCGGCGGTCAAGCTGGCGTTCATCGGCCAGCTTCTGGGCTGCGCGGATGTTGTCCATTTCGACGAGGCTGTCGCCGACGTTCGGCATCTCGTCGAAGCCAATGACTTCGACTGGGGTGCCGGGCTTGGCTTCCTTGACGGATTCGCCGCGGTCGTTGATGAGCGACTTCACCTTGCCGGCGAAGGGACCGCAGATGAAAGGAGTGCCGACCTTGAGGGTGCCGGTTTCCACGATGACCGAAGCGGTGGCGCCGCGGCCGGGCTGGACGCGTGCCTCGATGATCGAGGCGCGGGCATTGCCCTTCGGGTTGGCCTTGAGTTCGAGCACCTCGGCCTGGAGGGCGAGGAGTTCGAGCAAGCCATCGACACCGGCTCCGGTGAGAGCGGAAACTTCCACGCATTCGACGTCGCCGCCGAAGTCGACGGTCTGCAGGCCTTTCTCGGCGAGCTGGGTCTTCACCCGCATCACGTTGGCAGTCGGCAGATCGACCTTGTTGATGGCGACGATGATGGTCTTTTCGGCCTTCTTCGCGTGTTCGATCGCTTCCAGCGTCTGCGGCATGATGCCGTCATTCGCGGCGACGACGAGCACCACGATGTCCGTGATGTCGGCACCGCGGGCGCGCATGTCGGAGAAGATGGCGTGACCCGGAGTATCGATGAAGGTGACCGGCTTGCCCTCGCGCTCCACCTTGTAGGCGGCGACGTGCTGGGTGATGCCGCCGGCCTCGCCCTTGGTGATCGAAGACTTGCGGATGTAGTCGAGCAGGGAGGTCTTCCCGTGGTCGACGTGGCCCATGATGGTGATGATCGGCGGGCGGAGTTGGAGTACGTCTTCCGGCTCGTCCTGGACCTTTTCCGGCTCGACGACGACTTCCTCGATCTTGTGAACGCCGCCGCCCTTTTCGCGCTTCTCGCGCTCGAAGATGAAGCCGTGGAGTTCGCAAACCTTCGCGGCCGTTTCGGGCTCGATCGCCTGATGGGGAGCGACGAAGACCTGGAGCTTGATCAGATCCGCCAGCAACACGAAGGGCTTGAGGCCCATGCGGGTGGCGAGCTCGCTGACGATGATCGGCGGCTTGATGCTGATGACGTTGCCACTGTCGCCGGATTCTTCGACGGGCGCTTCGACCGCGGCGGCTGGCGAGATGGACTCGGCTGGCGGCGGGGGAGGAGCCGGTGCCGCGGGAGCGGGTGCAGGCTTCTCCTCTTCCAGCAGCTTGGAAATGGTCGGCAACACGGCCTTGCCCGATTGCTCGGTCTTGCGGACGCCACTGCGCTTCTTCTTTCCGCCTTCGTCGAAGAGATCAAGGGCGGCAGCCTTGGCTTTGTCGAGGGCGCTTGGTGGCGGCGGTGTGTCGGCTGCAACTTGAGCGGCTCGCTGGCGCTCGCGGCGCGTCGATGCCTTCGGTTCCTCGATCAGATCGAGAACCTTCTTTTTCGGAGGCGTGCTATCCTTGTCTTTAGGGACCATCAGGCGTGTGTGTCGTCGTTTCGGAGCAACTGGCTCCGGGAAAAATCTGTCGAATCAATCGTATCAGGCCGAAGCCGAGTGCTGCTTCGCGCGGTCGAGGATATCTTGGGCGCGCTCTTCGGTAATCTCAAGGTTGGCGGCAATGTAGTCCACCGGCATCTCCGCGACAATATCGGCGGACATGCCACCTGCGCGGAAGAGTTTGGCGGCCAGGTCGTCGTCGAGACCGAGTTGCTCGGCCATCGAGTGGGCGGCACCGGCGATCTTCTTTTCGAATTGCTCCAGCTTGCTCTCGTCCTTGCGAACTTGGACGTCCCAGCCCATCAGGCGGGAAGACAGGCGGGCGTTCTGGCCGCGGCGGCCGATCGCCTTGCTGAGGTCTTCCTCGTCGACGGTCACATGGACCACGCGGTTTTCCTTGTCGACGGTGATGGTGCGGAGGACGGCCGGCTTGAGGGCTTCGCGGACGAATTCCTCCGGATCATCGCTCCAGCGGATGATGTCGACCTTCTCGTTGTTGAGCTCGCGGACGATGTTCTTCACGCGTGCGCCGCGGAGGCCGACGCAGGCGCCCACAGGGTCCACCTTGTCGTCGGTGCTGAAGACGGCGACCTTGGTGCGGTAGCCGGCTTCGCGGGCGATGCCGCGGATTTCCACGGTGCGGTCGGAGATCTCATTCACTTCCGCTTCGAAGAGGCGGCGGACGAAATTCGGGTGGCTGCGGGAGAGGATGATCTCCGGGCCGCGGCCTTCGTTTTCCACGGCCACGACGTAGGCGCGGATGCGGTCACCGATGTTATATTCCTCGGTCTGGACGCGCTCGCGGGACGGCATGACGCCCTCGAACTTGCCGAGGTCGATGAGCACATCGCTGCGGTCGAAGCGGCGGACGGTGCCGGAGACGATGTCGCCCGCGCGGTCCTTGAACTCCTCGTAAATCATCTCCTTCTCCGCCTGGCGGAGGCGCTGCATCATCGTCTGCTTCGCGGTCTGGACGGCGATGCGGCCGAAGTCCTTCGGCGTGACGTTGAACTCGAGGAGGTCGCCTGGTTGCGCGTCCGGCTTCTTCTTGAGCGCGGTGGCAAGGGGGACCTCGTTGAACTTGTCCTTATACTCCTCATCGGCCACGGCCGTCAGTACCGCGAAGATGCGGGTCTCGCCCTTCTTGGTGTTCACATCGGCCCGCAGGGTCTCGATGGCATCGGCCCCGGGGACCATTTTGCGATAGGCGGAAATGAAGGCGTACTCGAGCGCTGCAACGACCTTGTCGCGGTCGATGCCTTTTTCTTTCTCGTAGTAATCGATGAGGGCGACGATGTCGTTGGTCATGGCGGGCAGTGCGGCGCGGGTGCGCTCCGTATGTCCAGAGACGCGAAAGAGCGGGCTTTTGACCCGCTCCGTTCGCGTCGGAAGTTTGATCTGCGGCGGGGATACGGCGGAACGACTTGACTTGCAAGCCGAATCTCCCGTCTGAGTCAGGGCTAAAAAGGCCTCCAGCGGAGGCTCCGAAACTCCCCGCTGGTCTGCCATGTGGCGAGCCCGAAAGGGGCGCATTGGTCGATCGGTCCGGGCCGCAAACCGAGCTTCCGGCCGGTGGTCTGGAAGTCAATGACCTGCTCGTCATCGATCCACGCCTCGATGCGCCCGGCGGAGCATTTCAGGCGCAGCCGGTACCAGCGTTCCTTTTCAAAGGAGCGGCGGAAGGTGGTCTCGTTTTCGGACGCATCCTTGCCGTCGATCGAGGAGAGTCCGACGGCGTTGCCGCCCCAGCCGCCGACGATCCAAGTCAGGCATTCGCCGCCAGCGCGGGCGGGGAAGGTGAGGCCGCAGAAGAAGTCGGTGCCATCGAGTCGGCGGGCTTCAAATTCTATTTCAAACGGCGGTTTCACGGGTGGCCCGGTCCACTTCGTCGCGCTGAGGCTTTCGCTCGACTGGAGCCGCAGCTGGCCGGGGGAGGGGAATGAGAGCTCGCCGCCCGCGGCGGGTTGCCAGTGGGCTGTGAGGGGCTGCCAAACTGACCCGGCCTCGACGGCCGCCGGTCCCTCCCTACGGCAGGCCGCGGGGAGGGTGGCGAAGGTGAGCTGGAGCCAGCCGCGGCGGTTCATGGCGGAATTACGCCACGAACCGCGGGGATTTACAGGTTCCCATTGAGGCGGACGAACATCTTGGCCCCGGTGCGCGGGATCTTGACCGTCACGCGATCGACACCGGGGCCGAAGCCATCGTCGGTCTCGGTGATCTGGACACCGTTCACGCCATTGGTGGCGGGGGTCCAGGTTCCGGTGAGAGTTCCACCATACTCCGCGAAGGGCGCGGCCGCGGAGGCGACGTCGGCGCGGCGGAACACGAAGGTGGCCCAGGTGGGGTCCATGGTCAGCTGCGGCAGGACGGCGACGGGTGGAGTGCCGGTGCCGGTGGGATTGCCGCCGAGGACGAATTCCAGGCTGTTCGGAATGCCGTCCTTGTCCGGGTCGGCGGTGGCGAGGCGGTTCGTGCCTTGCAGTCCCATGTAGTCGAGCCAGAAGGTATAGCTCGGGTCGCCGGGTGGTGGGGCGATTGCATTACCAGGTTGCGTCTCTCCCGGCATCAGGCCCGGATACTCCAGGAACTCCTTGCGGATGATCTGACGGCTGAAGCCCGGCACTTGCCAAGCCACCGACACGTAATCGTCGCCGCCGCCTTCCTTCTGCAGCGCCTCGATGTAGCAGCGCTGGCCTGCGACGAGTGCGATCGTTGCCGAGGTCTGGTTGGTGTTGTTGGTCCAGTTTTGGTAGCCGGTGGCACCGGTCGTGTAGGCGACGCGGGTCTTGTTCGCGGGATTGCCATCGGTCGCGAGGTTGAGGTCGCCGCCATCGTCCGAGGCGATCCAGAACGTGTAGCTGCCGGTGCGCGGAGCGATGAGGTAGCCGCTGATCTTCTGGCCGTAGTTGTCGCCCCAGTTCACCGGCGCGTCGAAGCTATCGAGGGTCAGGGTCTGGTTCGGCGTGTTCGGGTAGTTCGCGTTGCCGGTGAGGTCGCTGACGTTGTTGCCGCCGATGCCGGTCCAGATCTCGCGCTTGAGTGCCACGTTTGCCGGGGGCGTGCCGGGGTATTGGAGGAAGCGTCCATCGAGGACCTGCCGTGGGAACGATGGGCCCTGCCATGCCACCGAGACGTGATCTCCGCCCGCGCCTTCCTTCTGATACGCTTCGATGTAGTAGGTGGTGCCTGCAATCAGCGGCAAGCTGCCGGATTCCTGGGTGGCATACTTGGTCCACTGGCGGAAGTCGGTGAATGCCGTGGTGTAGGCGATGCGCACCTTGTTCGCGGGATTGGCATCGGTGGAAAGCCAGAGCTCGCTGGCGTCGTCGGAGCTGATCCAGAACTTGAAGTTGCCGGACTCCGGGGCCACCAGCTTGGCGGTGAGGCGCTGGCCGTAGTTGTCACCGTGATCGGTCGGCGTTTCGAAGGTGGTGAGCTGGCCACGTGCGGTGGGCGTGCCGGCAATGAAGGCGGCATTGCTCGTCAGATTGGAGACCTGCTCACCGGCGATGCCCGACCAGACCTCGCGGCGGATCGATGGCTTGCCGGGGATGACCGACGGGTGCTCCAGGAATTGATTCGGAATCACGCGACGGGCAAAGCCGGGGCCCTGCCACGCGACCGCGAGATGATCGGTGGTGGTGCCTTCCTTATGCAGCACTTCGAGGAAATAGCGGCGGCCTGCTTCAAGGGCGACCGGCACCGATTTCTGCGTGGCCTGCACATCCCAGCCCTGCGCCGCCACGGAACCGCTCACGCTGGCGAGCTTGATGCGGTTCGCCGGATTGCCGTCGGTGGAAAGCCACAGCTCGCTGGAGTTGTCGGAGGCGATCCAGAAGGTGTATCGCCCGTGATCCGGCGCGATGAGGTAGCCGCTGAGGCGCTCGCCAAAGGTATCGGCCACATTCGAGCCAGTAACCAGGCCGACATTCGCTGCCAGCGTGGTGACGGTCGATGGCGTGGCCGGGAACGCGGCGTTGCCGGTGAGGTCGGTAACGTTATCGCCGGCGATGCCATTCCACACCTCGCGCTTCAGCAACGAGCGATCCGCGGGAGCGGTGGGGTGTTCAAGGTAGTCATTGCCGATGACCTGCCGCGTGATGCCGGGGCCTTGCCAGGCTACGGCCACGTGGTCGCCGCCGATGCCGTCGCGGTGGCGCACTTCGATGTAGTAGCGCTTGCCTGCGATGAGGGTGCGGGCGGTCGATTTCTGCGAGGCATTGATGTCCCATGCTTCCGGGGCGACGAAGCCGGTGACCGAGGCGATCTGCGCGGCGTTGGCGGGGTTTTCGTCGGTGGAAAGCCTAAGCAGTCCATCGTCATCGCAGGCGAGCCAGAAGGTGTAGCTTCCTGTCACCTGTGGGACGAGGTAGCCGGAGATGCGGTCGCTGTAGTTGTCCGCAGTGTCGGCCCAGGACTTGAAGGTGAAGAGCGCGCCTTCCGAGCTCGGCGCGGTGGCCGGTGGCGTGGTGGTGGTATTGCCGAGCCAGACCTCGCGCTTCAAGGAGGGGCGATAGCTGTCGGGATACTCGAGGTTGTCGCCGCTGATCCGGGTGCGGGCGATGCCGGGGCCTTGCCACGCCACGGCGAGGTGATCGCCGCCGCCGCCTTCTTTCTGCAAGGCTTCCACGTAGTAACGCTGGCCGGCGACCAGCGAGATCGCCACCGATTGCTGGCTGGCTTGGTCGGTCCACGCCTGATTGCCGGTGGCTCCCACCACGCTGGCGATGGTCTTCTTGTTAGAAGGATTCGCGTCGGTGGAGAGGCGCAGCTCGCCGCCATCGTCGGAAGCGATCCAGAACGTGTAGCTGCCGGTGGCCGGGGGGATGAGATAGCCGCTCAGGCGCTGGCCGTAGTTGTCGCCCCAGCCGGACGGGGCCTCGAAGTGCTGCGTGTAACCGCTTTGATCCGGCGACTGCGGGAAGTAGAGCGAGTCGGTAAGTTCATTGAGACCCTGTCCTCCGGTGAGGCCGGTCCAGACTTCGCGCTTCAGGCCGGCCTTCACGACGTTCACGGTGACGGACGCGGTGTCGGAAAGGGGAGTAGGGCCGTTGTCGGTGGCAGTGATGGTTAGAACGCGAGTGCCCGTCGGCAGACGAGAGCCGGTGGCGCGGATGGTGCCGGTGGCGGGATCGATGGTGAAGGCTCCGTCCGTGTTTCCGCCGGTGATCGAGTAGGTCACCTTGGTGCCTGGATCAGACCAGTCTTTGGCTTCAAGGGTTGTTACCAGGCCATCGCGGTCGAAGACGGTGACTGTCTTGTCATCGAGCACCGGTGCGGCGTGATTGTAGAACTGCTGCGTCACATGGGGCGCGCCGAGGATGACCTGGCCGAAGTCCGGACCTTGCCATGACACGGCGAGATTATCCGAGACCGCGCCTTCCTTGTGGAGTGCCTCGATGTAGTAGAACTTGCCGCCTTCCAGCGTGATCGCGGCGGATTTCTGGGTGGCATACTTGCCCCACTCGCGCGAGCCGGTGGCGCCGGTGTGGTAGGCGATCTTCACCTTGTTCGCGGGATTGCTGTCGGTGGAAAGCCAGAGCTCACCGGCATCGTCGGAAGCGATCCAGAAGGTGTAGCTGCCGCTGTCCGGTGCGCGCAGGTAACCGCTGAGGCGCTGGCCGTAGTTTTCGGCGATGTTCTGCGGCGTCTCGAAGAATGCCTGGTAGGTGACCGAGGTCGGGCTGTTAGGGAAGGCGGCGTTCGAGGTCAGGTTGGTGATCTGGCCGCCGCTGATGCCGGACCAGTATTCGCGCTTCACGGCGCGCGGTTCGACTTCCACGGCGATCTGCGCGGTGCGCTGCAAGCCGCCGGAATCGGTCACGCGGACATCGAGGTAGTATTTCGGAAGGGTCGCGAAGGAGAGCGCGCCATTCACGGTCAGCGCGCCGGTGGTGGCATTCAGGGCGAAGGCGGTGCCGGTATTGCCGCCGGTGATGGTGTAAGCGGAGAGGACGGAGCCCGGCTCGAAATCGCCAGCCGCCAGGGTGCCGACCGCCGTGCCCACGGTGCTGTCTTCACGGACGCGGAAGGTCATATTCGCGAGCCACGGTGGGCGGTTCGCCATGGTGCCCGGATACTCGAGATACTCCATACCGATGAGACGGCGGGAAAGGGTGGGTGTCTGCCACGCCACCGCGGCGTGGTCACCGCCGGCATTTTCCCGATGCAGGTATTCGATGTAGTAACGCTGCCCGGCCACGAGCGCGATATTGGCGGACTGCTGGGAAGCCTGGTTGGCCCAATTGATGTCCGTGTTCGCGTTGTTGTAGGCGACCTTGACCTTGTTCGCAGGATTGCTGTCGGTGGACAGCCACAGCTCGCTGATGTCGTCGGCTGCGGTCCAGAAGACGTGATTGCCGGTCTCGGTCGGGACGAGATAGCCGCTGAATTTCTGGCCGTAGTTGTCGGCGGGGTAGCAGCCTTGGAAGGTGCCGGCATGGCGGGTGACGTTCGGGCTGTTAGGATAGTTTGCATTCGTGGTCAGTCCCGCGAGCGTGTTGCCGCTGAGGCCGGTCCAGATCTCCTGCTTCAGGCCACGCATGGGCGCGACGCGCACGGTGACGGGCACCGATTGTGCACCGCCGGAGGTGTAGCCCACGGTCAGATTGAAGACTGTGCCGCCTGTGAGAGCGGCGGCATTGGCCACGCTGAGCACGCCGGTGCCGCTGATCGCGAAGGCGGTGCCGGTATTTCCCGCGGTGATCGAGTAAGCCGAACCGCCCGGAGCGACGGTGCCGATCACTGCGGTGTTCAGGGCAATGACCGGAACATTGAAGCGCCAGCCGGGAGTGGGGACGGTGCCGGTGATGGTGTATTCGCCGAGTGAGCCGTAGTCATCGTAGCCATCGGTGGCCCAAGTGCCATTGCCGACGCCGTCGACCGTCACGGTGTAGGTGCCGGCGACGACGGCAGTGGAAAGCGTGGCGCTCAACTGATTCGCCGGGCTGGCGGTGGCAACCAGCGTGCCGGCGGAGTTGTAGAGCTTCGCCTCGATATCGAGGTTGGGGCTGTTGACCGCGCCATTGAACTGGAGATTCAAGGTGCCGCCGCCGGTGGTGAAGGTGAAGCCATCCACGTCATCAGGGCTGGCGATGATCCCTGTGTTAGAAACCGCTCCGCCCGAGCCGATGGTGAGCGGCGTCGCCTGCACGGCATCCGGCATGTGGTCGTCCACGCGGCGGGCTGCGACCGCCCCGATGATGATCAGGTCATCCTCGTGCTGGTTGGCATTGTTGTAGTCGCCCTTGCTCCACTGGCAGATGTTCTGATTGTAGGGTGCGCCCATGATCGGGCCCCAGCTCATCGCGCCGCTGCCGTGGCCGCCGTAGTAGCCCTGGGTGGTGGTGTCGTCGTGGCTGAGGCCGAAGGTGTGGCCGACCTCGTGCGAGATCACTACCGCGCCGGCGTTGCCGCTGTAGAAGTTCCAGCACACCGGATCGCCGGATTCGCGGAAGGTATTGTTGAACGCGACGCCGCCAGCAGAGGCGAAATTGTTCGTGGTGGTGATGCAGCGAATGCGCAGCCCCTGTGGTGCGCGCAGGTAAGCTTGCAAGTCGGTGGTCACATTGACCTCGAACGGTGCGAAGTCCTCCGACACCCGTTGCCACATGCCGGTGATCTCGCTGGCCGACAGATTATAAGCCGGGGCGATGATTCGCCGTCCGCCTTCCCACGATTGGCCTTCGATGATCTCGCCGTCGAAATCGAGGTAGATCGTCGCTTCCGCGCGCGGCAGGCTGCTGAGGACCGGGATGGCTTCATAGATGGTGCCGACTGAACGGCCGCCGTTATAGATCGCCGCCTTTTCCGGATCCGGGGCATCGGTCTTCGCGAACTGCTTCCAATTCGGGTCCGGCTCGCAAATCACATCGCCGATGGGCCGCCGGGCGACCTGCAATCCGCCATCCGGCCCGCTGGAATAGACGTAGGCGATGCCGTCTTTCTTCTGGAGAACGAATCCGCGATAGCCCCATGGCTCGCCGCCGATTTCAAAGGTGCCGCTGCCGTCCTCGACATCGCCGCCAGCCGCGCGGGCGCCATTGTCGTAATGATTCACGTAATTCAGGCGGGCGGCGATCTCGCCACCGCCGGGGAGGGGGAGGCGGATCACCGATCCTTTTTCCAAGGCGCCGATGTCGGTGAAAGGACCTGCATTCCCGGCGGCTACGGGCATTGGCTGGGTGAGCGGCAGCGCGGGAGCTGCCTTTTCCTTCACTTTCACCGCCGCGGGGGCGACGGCCTGGGCGGCGACCTCCGGCTTTTCCTTCAATAGGCCGAGCGCCAGAATGCCGGCTCCAGAGGTGATGGACGCGAGTAGGACCTTGGTCGAATTCTTCATTGGGTTTGGGGACAAGGAATCCCGACGGGCGGCGGGATTCGGGCGTAGGCGTAACGTCGTTTGTCCGCCTGCGGCTTAGTCGCTTTTTCTAACCGGCTTCTAACTTCCGCAGCTGCCTCCGGTGGCATCAAAGCTCATTTCCAGCGGTGGCTTAAGTTCGCGCCGTTCTGTCCGACAGCAACGGGAATCGCTTCCCGGGAAAACGCCCTGTGAAAGTGGACTCCCAGCCTTCACGCTCCAGCCCGTGCTCCAAGCTCTCTTCCTCGATGCCGCCGGGACCTTGATCGAACCGGCCGAACCAGTCGCCGTCGTTTACGCGCGCACTGCGGCAGCATACGGGCAGACGGTGGATCCAGCGGAGGTGAAAAAGTGGTTTGGCTTGGCTTTCGACGGAATCAGCGGTCCCGAGTATGAAGCCCATCCCGACGGCGACGCTGCGGAACGCGAGTGGTGGTCTTGGATCGTTCTCCTCGTCTTTAACAAGAGCTTGGGCACGCCATTGCCGGAGGGTTTTTTCCGGCCCTGTTTCGAAGCTTTGTTCGCGCACTACGCTCGCCCGGATGCGTGGCGGGTGTTCCCGGAGGTTCCCGATGTCCTTGCCGAGGCTCGATCTGCCGGGCTGAGGCTGGCCGTGGTGTCGAATTTCGACCTCCGGCTGCATGGCATTCTCGCCGGCCACGGGCTGCATTTCGACGAGGTGATCACCTCCGCCGATGTCCGGGCCCGCAAGCCGGATCCCGCGATCTTCCGCGCCGCTCTTGGAAGGCTCCGTCTCCAGCCGCACGAAGTCTTCCATGCCGGAGACTCGCCGGTAACGGACATCGACGGTGCCTCCGCCATGGGGATCGATGCCTGTCTCATCTCCCGCCCGGCGATGGACCTGCGCGCTTTCCTCGCCGAGGCCCTCGCGCGGTGTTGAAAATGATCTTGCCAAACTCCGACCCCACCTCTACCCATCCGCGCCCCGGCGACCGCCACCAGACGGTCACCGGATCCGGAACGGTAACGCGAGGATAGCTCAGTCGGTAGAGCAGTTGGCTTTTAACCAATTGGTCCTGGGTTCGAGTCCCAGTCCTCGTACTGTCCGGTTCATTGGTTTGCGGGAATTTGATTTCCCCCGTGGGCCCGAATTTGTCGGGTTGCAAGTTCCCCTTAGTCTTGGGCCTTGGCGCGCATGAATGCCTTCGTTTGTCCGGTGGGGACGATGTAGAAGGTGCGGTTGGTCCAGCCGGCTTCGGGTGCGGGGATGTTTGCCTGCGCGATGGCGGCGTCCGGGCCGGTCAGCTCCGTCACGGGAGCGGACCAATCGGTTAGATCGAATCCTCCCTGGATGGTGTAGGTGACACCATCGACGGGAGTGGACACTTGTTCACCGGGGCCGCTGAAGGTCGCGCCATTCCGCACTGCCAGGGTGAGCGTGAAGAGGCGGACTCCGGAGACCTCAAGGACCTTCGGGGTCATGCGCGGGGTATCCGCTGCGGAAAGGGGGGAGGTATTGAACGCGAACTCGGCGAGGTTAGTGAGGCCGTCGTTGTCTGGATCGGCGGTGATGATCAGGTTCGTGGTTGTTAAACCCTTCGCGAACGCCCAGGCGGTGTAGGCTGCGGAGCTGCTGAGGACCGTGAGTTTGCCGGTGCCGGAAAAGTGCGCGTCATCGATGTGGGCGGCTCCGGAGCCGGTGGCGCCGTAGGTGCCGGCGGCCATCTGCACGCCATCGAGGAAGAGCTGGGTGACAGTGTCCGAGGCGGTGGTGATCGAGAGCTTCGCGCCGCTGGCGATGCTGACCGTGGAGCTGTCCGCCAAGGTGGACGCGCCGAGAATCAAGGTGCCGGCATTGACGGTGGTGCTGCCGGTGTAGGTGTTCGCGCCGCCGAGCGTGAGATCGCCCGCGCCGCTCTTCACCAGCGAAAGGCCGCCGGTGCCATTGGCGATGATGCCCGCATAGGTGCTGGCGGTGGCGTTGTTGATGGTGAGCTCGGACGCGGTGGCGGCGGTGTTGGTGATGGTGGCGGCGTTCGTGCCTTTGGTCACGGTGTTCGCGGTCTGATTGAAGCCGTTCAGATCGAGGGTGGTGGCGGCCGAATTCGCGAGCACCACGTCCGCGGTTTTCACAAGCGCGTCATTGCTGCCGATTTTCAGGGCTCCGGAAATGTAGATCGAGGAATAGCTGCTGGTGGAGGCGGCGGGGATGATGAAATTCCCGGCGCGGAAGCTGACCGGCACGGTGCTGGTGATCGGTCCGGAAACCGTGAGCGTGGAGGTAGCGTCAGTGTAGAAATGGCCGCCGTTGGTTGGGTTCGCGGTGATGTTGATGGGGCCGGACCAAGTGGCGGCGGACGAGGTGTTGTTGATTTCCAGATCACCGCGGCCGGAGATGCCTTGATTCACGCCGAGGTTCAGCGTGTTGGCGACGTTCACGCCGTTGGTGAGTTGGATGCGTGCGGTCGTCGAGCCGCTGGTGTTGAGGGTCACCGCGCCGGCACCGAAGGCGGAGCTGTTAGAGATGATGAACAGGCCGTCGGTGATCGAGGTGCCGCCGGTGTAGCTATTGGCACTGGCAAGCGTCACGGTGGTGGTGCCCGACTTGGTGAGCGTGCCGCTGCCGGTGATGTCCAGGTTGGTGAGGGTGCCGGTATTGAGGGTCAGCTTGCTGACATCGATCTGCGTGCCCCCGCCATTGAAGATGCCGGCATTCGAGGTGAAGGTGGTGGTGCCGGTGTAGGTCTGCGGCGAGGTGAAGGTGACGTTGCCGTTGATCGAGAGGTTATTGGAGCCGGTGACGATGTTCGATCCACTCAGAGTGAGCGTGCCGCCGAGTTGATTGCCCAGCCGGACGGTGGTGCCATTCGGGGTGAGAGTTCCGGTGTAGGTGACGTTGTCCTTCGCGCCGAGATAGCCGTTGTAGCCAGCGGTGCTGAAGTTGAGGTTTTCGGCGAGGTTGTTGTTCGCGGTCAGTGCGAGGCCACCGGTCGATCCTACGGTGATGCGGGTGGTGAGCAGGGTTTGGAGCGAGGTGTTGTAGTCGAAGGCGATCGCGCCATTGGTGGATGAGCCGATATTCCGGCTGCTGCCGGGAACCGCATTGGCGTTGGCAAACACGAGGGTGCCTCCGTTGGAATTGGTCGCGCCGGTGTAGCTGTTGATGCCGGAGAGCGTCCAGATGCCGCCGCCGGTTTTGGTCAGGGCGGTGGAGCTGGAGCCGTCGACGATGGAGCCGGCGAATTCACCGATGCCCGAACCTTGCAAGGTGAGGACCTTGGCACCCGCACCGGTGACGGTAAGATTGCTGGTGAATTTCAGCGTGCCGGTGCCTCCCTGATCGAGGGTGCCGCCGCCGGTGGTGCCTGCCAGATTGATCACGCGGTCGGTGGTCTCGCCGGTGCCGCCGTAGGCGAGGTTGGCGCCAGTGGTGGTGTCTCCGAGTGAGATGGTGCCGTCGGCCACGGTAACGGGAGCGCCGAGTCCGCTGCTGGCAGTGCCACCGACCACGCTGTTGAAGGAATTAGCCTTCAATACGCCGCCCGCGACGCTGGTCGGACCCTTGTAGGTGTTAGATCCGGTGAGCGTCAGAGTGGAGGTTCCGAGTTTGGTGAAGCCGAAGCCATTGCCTTCGTCGCCGATCGCGCCGCTGATGGTGCCATTGAAGCCGTTGCTCGCTCCGAGCGAGGTGTTCGCCTTGAAGGTCACCGGGCCGGACCAAGTGCCGTTTTCAACCCGGAGTTGGCCGAGCGCCTCACCGGTCGTGCCACCGTAGAGCTGAACTGCCGCGCTATAGGATAAGGCGGAAGACGTGTAGAGCGTGCCGCCGTTGAGCACCTTGATGGTGGCGGCGGATGAGATGATCGTATTCTGTGAGCCATTTGCGACCGATAGTTTGCCGCCGGTGGTGGCGGGGGAAACCTCGATGATGCCGGTGAAATTATTCAGCGGGCCAGAGAGGGCGGTGGTGTTAGATCCGGTGGAGGTAGCCACGGTGATCTTGCCGGAGCCGGAGATCGTCTGGCCATAGTTTGAGGCACCGGCGATGGCCAGGGTGCCCGCTGCATTCACGGTGACGCTGCCGCCAGTGGGAAACGACGCGAGTGCAGGAAAGGACAGCGTGCCGCCATCAATGCGGGTGCCGCCGCTGTAGGTATTCGTGCCGCTCAATACGAGCGTGCCGCTGCCGAGCTTGGCCAGACCTGTGGAGGTGGAAGTGCCTGCGTTGACCAGGTTTGCGGAGTAGGTGAAGGTTCCGCCAGCGTTGGTGGTGTCCAGTCCGAGGACGGCTCCCGTTTTCAGGCCGCCGGTGGAGGAGCCGAGTGCATCGAAAAGGGCGATGTCCGAGGCGGTGAACTCACCGGCACCGCCGATGTTCAGGCCGAGGGTGCCGCCGGAGTTCACCACGAGATTGGAGGTGGTCCAGGCGGCGGAATTTCCCTGATAGAGGTTGGCCGGCTTGGGAAAGATGAGGGTTCCGCCGTTGATGGTGGTGACGCCGGTGTAGGTGTTCGCACCGGACAAGGTCCAGGTGCCGCTGCTGTTCTTCGCAACGCCTGTTAGATTCGTCACGCCGGAGACCGTCACGAGCTGGCCATTGACGCCGGTGCCCGTCGCCGCGGGGGAAAATGTGACCGTGCGGCTGCCGGTATTGATGGCAGTGATGGTGGTTCCGGCGGAGAAGCCGGTGCCGGAAATGCTGCTGCCCACGGTGACGCCATCCACGGAGGACAGGTTCACGGTGGTGCTTCCGCTGGAGATGGCGCTGGTCATTTGGGTGGTCCCGGACAGTCCATTCGCGATCACGCCGCTCAGTTCGCCGATGCCCGCGGTGGCTCCGCCGAGGGTGAGGACTTTGCTTCCCACACCGCTGGTGGTGATGTCGGAGGTGAATCTTAGCAGTCCGGTGCCGGATTGATTCACCGCCGGTGTGCCGGTGGTGCCCGCCATGTCTAGCACGCGGTCGGTGGTCTCACCGCTGCCCGTGTAGTTCAGGGTGCCGCCGGTAGTGCTGGCTCCAACGGTGATGGTGCCATTCGCCACGGTGGTAGGTGCTCCCAAGGAGCTGGTCGCGAGCAGGGGCGAGCCGCCGTTCACGCTATTGAGGGAAGTGGCGGTTAGGGTTCCGCCATTGACCTTTGTTTGGCCGGTGTAGGTGCTTGGGCCGGAAAGGGTCCAAGTGCCATTGCCAGTCTTCAGGATGGAGGTGAGATTCTGGACGCCGGAAACGATCATGGTCTGGCCGTTGGCGCCTGCGCCAGTGGCTGCCGGGCTGATGGTCACCACGCGGGTGCTGGTATTGATCGCGGTGATGGTGGTACCTGCGCCAAGGCCGGTGCCGGAGATGGTGCTGCCGATGATCACGCCATCGACGGAGGCCAGCGTGATGGTGGTGGCACCGCTGGAAAACGCTGCGGTGGTGGCGGTGCTGCCGGATGCGGCATCGCCGATCGCTCCGGCAATCTCGCCGGTGGTGGAGCCTTGAAGCGTGAGGGCCTTGCTGCCGAGGCCGGTGACGGAGAGGGGACTGGTGAATTTCAACAAGCCGCTGCCTCCCACGCTCAAGGTGGGTCCGGCATTGGTGCTGGCGATTTCCAACACGCGGTCGGTGGTTTCGCCGGTGCCGGTATAAGTGATGGAACCAAAGGTCGTGCTGGTGCCGAGTACGATGGTTCCCGTAGTCATGGTGGTGGGCGCGCCGAGGTTGCTCGTCGCGAGCAAGGGTGTGCCGCCGTTCACACTGTTGAACGATGTGAGGTTCACGCTGCCATAGCCGATTTTCGTTTGACCGGTATAGGTATTCGCTCCGGAGAGGGTGAGCGTGCCGGTGTCAGTCTTGAACAGGGAACCGCTGCCACTCACCGTGCCGCTGAGCACCAGGGTGGTCCCGCCGAAGGTCCGGAGCACGCCGGTGCCGCTCAGTCCGATCGCATTGGTCAGCGTCAGGGTGCCGGTGGTGGCTACGATGCCGCCGCCATTCAGGGTGATCGGCCCGCTGCCGGCGGCGGCCGGGCTGCCAAAGGCGACGAGGCCCGAGGTGATGGTCATGCCATGGGTCAGGCCGGTATTGGTGCCATTGAGCGTGAGACGGCCGGTCGTGAATCCACCGGTGGCTGTTAGATCGCCATTCGATGCGATCGAGACTCCGGGTGAGCCGGTGCCTGCGAGGTTGCTGTTGATGGTGGAGAAGATGTTGGTGGCTTGGGCCGTGGTGTTCACCACTCCGGTCGAGCTGCCGAAATCGAGGGTTCCGTTTCCGGCGACGTTGCCGATGACGTAGTTACCGCTGTTGATGTAAATGCCGCCGAGCGTGATCGTTCCACCTGGAGTGCCTGCGGTGACGAGGGTGACCGTTCCCGACGCACTGCCGAACATGGCGGTGTCGGCAGTGGTATTGCTCCACGCGATGTTCGAGCCACTGACGTTCGCGGTGTCCCAATTCGTGGAAACCGTATCCCAAGTGCCAGCGCCGCCATTGGCCGTGGAATTGCTGTCGGTGCCGTCCCAGTAGAACGTCGCCGCGGAGGCAGGAGAAACTAAAGCGCTGAGAGTTAAGGCGATGAAGGTCGGGAAGGGACGGGTGGTGAACATTCGGGCATCCTAGCTTCCGTTCATTAACCTAACATGAATGTAGCCAAAGGTTTCGCTTTTTCAAAGCGGTCACCTGCCCGCCCGATGTGTCGGCGACCCATCTTTTTCCCGCCTTTTTTGTCAGGATCTGCCGCCACGGGTGAATAAGGACGAGGATGGGGGAAACCCCTTCGACCGCAGAGCCTCTTCTTGATGCCGTAATTACCGGCGAGAAGTCCCAAAGGTGCGACAGCTCGCGCGTTCTTGAGCCGTAGGCCCGTCGTTTCGACTCCATTCTAACAAAAATCCACGGATATCATGACCAGCAAACCCCATCAGGTGAGGATGATTCTTTCGGCCATTGGTTTGGCCGCTGCTTCCGGGAGCCTTTCCAAGGCACAGGCGGCGACGCCCTGTATGGACGTGCTGCACCTTTTCACGGCGCCAGGGGTCCCGGCATTTGCCCCGGGCGAGATCGCGGTGCCGGACCGGCCGGCGGATGGGGTGGTGCGTGAGGGGCTGCCGGGTGAGGGTCTGGCGCGGCACCCGATGCTGTATGTGGGGGAGAACTACAACAAGATGTTCCTGGTCAACGATGGCAAGGTCATCTGGACCTATGCGACGGGGCCGCGTCCTGAGTTCGATGACGTGTGGATGCTTTCCAACGGGAACATCCTTTTTTCCCGCATGGAGTACGTGGCGGTGATCACGCCGGACAAGAAGGTGGTGTGGCGCTACGACTGCAAGCTCTCGAACGATGACAAGAAGACGGAGATCCATGCGTGCCAGCCGATCGGCGAGGACAAGGTGATGTTCGTGGAAAACGCGCTGCCGCCGCGGCTGAAGGTGATCAATATCAAGACCGGCGAGGTCGAGGTGGACCATGAAATTCCCTATGAGAAGCCGCAGGGAGTCCATGGCCAGTTCCGGCGCGCCCGTGTCACGGCGCAGGAAACCTATCTGCTTTCCTATCTGAGCCTCGATCGCGTGGTGGAGTTCGACAAGGACTTCAAGGAGATCTGGCGATACGACATCGCCAAGCCTTGGGCGGCGGTCCGCTTGAAGAACGGGAATACGCTGATCACGAATGAAAAGGACAGTCTCACGCGCGAGGTGAATGCCAAGAAGGAAACGGTCTGGGAGTTTGATTGCGCGAAAGATCTGCCGGCGGAGTATCAATTCACGTCGGCACCGCAGACCTGCACCCGCCTCGCGAACGGGAACACCATTTTCACGTCGCGCGGGCAGAATGGCAAAGGGCCGCAGCTCATCGAGGTGACACCGGACAAGAAGGTCGTGTGGGTGCTGCAGGATTGGAAAACGCTGGGGGATGCGACCGCGGTGCAGATTTTGAATGATCCCGGTGTTCCTGAAGTTCCGGGAGAGTCGGAGCATTGATCTTCCTTAGCCGTCTTTGGTGATTGGGCGGTTCAACGTTGCTTTCCTCCGAGCGCGGCGTGCTGGCGGATTTCTTCCGGGGTTAGTACACGATCGTAGATTGCGATCTCCGCGAGGCGGCCGTGAAGCTGGCGCCATGGCTTTGAGTCGGCTTCGGTGGTGGTGTAGCCGACGGAGTAGCCGAAGAGCAGGGCAACAGGAGTTTGCGGAGCCACCTCATCGCAGACCCCGGAGGCGAGGCGGACTCCGTCGACATGGATGGACATCTCGCGTTCCTGCCGTTGGGCGACGACATGGTGCCAGACGAAGGGGAGGGTGCCAGGTTGTGAAATCAGATTCACGCCCTCGGTGCTCATGGCCGTCGCACGCATCAGATAACGCATGCGGCCCGGGGCCAGCGAGCCGGCTGGAGAAGATGAGGTGCCTGCTTCCTGGCGGCCGGCAGGGACGACGAAGTCCGGATACTGCGTGGCAAACTCCAGCAGGCTGAATTGCCGCGAGCTTCCGGCATCTGGAGCGAACGATGCCAAAGTGGCGTGCCCGCAGTCGGTGGTGGCGAACCACATTTCCACTGCCGAACCGGCCCGTATCATGGTCCACGGCTGCTCTGCGACAAGGCCGGCGGGACCTTCCTCGTGGCCGAGTCTTGCGCTGACATGGCCTCGTTCATCCGGCAGCAGTTTGACGGCTCCCACCGATTGCAGCGCCATGCCGCCGGCGATTTCATTCGGGATAAGCCCGTCGGCGTCGCTGCGATCGAGTCGCCAGTAGTGCTTCGGCTTCGCGGCGAGGATGGCGCCAGCATAGTCATCACTAAGAGGAAGTGGCGGCAGCGGGATTTCCGGGGCGGCGGGGAAATCATTCATGCCGGAGGGTTCGAACTCTCCGGTGCTGGGAAGCATGCGGACGGCTTCGCTTGGCTTTAGAACCTGGGTGCGCACGCCGTCCTGTTCCGGTTGCTTTAGAGCGGCGAGCACCGAGCCTTTGAAGACGCCGACTTGCGTGGCGCCGTCATCGGCCACGGTCACGCCCATCTCTGTTCCCAGGTCGGTCGCGGTGCCGCGCGGGGTTTCGACGCAGAATCCCTCCGCTCCCATCGGCACATTCGTGCGGATCTTGCCGCGGTGAAAGATCACGCGGTTGAAGGCGGCCAACTCGAGATCCGCAGGGCCTTCTATCGTGAGCAGCACGCCCTTGTTGAAGAGCAGCGTGACCCGGCCGGATTGCAACTGCAGCCGTCCTTGCCTGAGCAGGTCTCCCGGTTGGGGAGGGCGTGCATTGGCCCATTGAGGGGAATCCGCCAGGAGCAGTTGGGCAAGTGGTGGCGGCTCAAGAGGCGAGTCCGCTGGTTTTCGCCAGAGGAGGAGGATGCAGAGCATCACCGCGACCGAGGCTGCGCCGACGGCGGCCAAGCGCCACCAGCTCTGGACGAGACGGAAGGGTTGCTTGCTGACGGCGGTCATCACGCGGCTTTCCAGCGCCTGCTGCGAACCTGCCGGCTCGTGGACGATGCCCAACCTTTCGCATAGCTCCAGCCAGCGGGGCTCGGGGGCCTGGGCGACGCGCGCGAGGGACAGCATCCAGATTTCCCCGGTGAAGGCGGCTCGGAACTCCGCGTCTTGTTCCAGCCGCGCGAGCAAGGCGTCGGCCCTTCCTGGCGGCAATTCACCGCCTTGCCACGCGGCCACGGCATCGAGCAGGTCAGGATCCATGGGACAAATTCCTTTCAACGCAGTCCCGCAGCAGTGCCGAGGCCCGGTGCTGGATCTGATAGATGTTAGGCACGGAAAGCGCCATCTCCCGGGCTAAGGCGAGAGCCTTTTCTTGGTCAAGCCAGCCTCGTATCACCCGGCGCATGCGGTCTGGCAATTTACCGATGCAGCCTAACAGGGCTTCGAGATGCACTTCCTTCGTTCGGCTGGCGGCGGTGTCGAGATCGGCTTCGAGGAGATTGACGGCCTCCCGCTGGAAAAGCTCCAGCGCTCCGGTGCGGCGTGAGGTGCGCTCGTAGTGATGCCGTAGCTTGTTGCGGGCGATGCCACGCAGCCAGGCTCCGAAATTCTCGCTCCTGACAAAAGTGGGAAGCCGTTCGTAGGCGACGATGAATACCTCCTGAGCGAGATCATCGAGATCATTCAGATGGAAGAGCTGCGTGCCGAGAAACGTGCGCAACGATGGACCATACTCGCGGACAATGCCGAGGAAGGCATCGGTCTGTCCGCCGAGGATGTCATCGAGGTGTTTTTCGAGATCAAAGGCTTCGGCCATATTCAGCTCTTATTCACGCGTTGCGGGGGATCCTGACAAAAAAAGTTCACCGGGAAAAATAAACGCGGCGGTTTGTCAGAATTCCGAAGTGGGCGGGAAGTTGTCGGACAGCAGCCCTTCGCAGCCCAGTGCGAAGCCTTTCCGCTGCTTCTTCAGAACCCAAGACCCCACAATGAAAGTCCGTAGAAACAACCCCTTCCTCCGTTTTTCGCCACTGTCCCCCGCAGCGGTGGTGATGATTTCCTTCGCTGGCTCCACCGGAGCACATGCCAACACCGCACTGAATGTGAAAACGGCGCTGGCTCTCGATGCCGGCCTGCAGGTGGCCACGACCTATGACCAGAACCTGGTGCCTGCCGCTACCCGCGACATCGTTTTCACCACGACCGCGAACTACGCGAACAACTTCGTGGCGGGCAGGTTTGGCATGGGAAACACGATCAATACGGGATCGATCAACCTCCTCAACACGGCCACGCCGATCACCCTTTTCAATGGCAACCAAGGCACCGCGGCACCGGTCACGCTGAGCGGAGGCAACTCGACGTCCGGCAATGCGGCGGACCTGCTCTATGTTGCTACCGGTGCGAATCTGGCGATCTCCGGATTCAAGGCCGATGGGATCGTGCCGAACACGGTGAACCTGATCCTGGGAACTTCCGGCAACTTCAACGTGGCGGGCACGGCGTGGATCAGCGCGCCGATCGCGAGCGGCACCATCACGCAGAATGGCACGACCAACAATCTCACAGCGAACACCAATGCCATCACCAAGACGGGAGCCGGCACGCTCCTCCTGACCAGCTCGCTGAACAACTTCACGGGCGGCATGACGATCAGCGGTGGCGTCTTGCAGTTGGGCAACGGCGGCACCACGGGGAAGCTCGCCACGGCCAGTGCCATCGTCAATGACGCGAACCTCACGATCAACCGGAGCAACGCGACGGTGCAGGGCACGGATTTCAGCGCCGCAGCCATCACTGGAGCTGGTTCGTTCATTCAGGCAGGATCGGGTAGCACGACCCTCACGGCAGCGAATACCTACACTGGTGCCACCACCGTGAACGCTGGCACCCTCCAACTGGACGGCTCCCTCACTTCGAACATCACCGTCAACGCCTCGGCGACTCTCACGGGCGCGGGTTCCACGACGGGTTCGCTGACGATGAACGCCGGATCGACCTTTTCCGCGGCGACCTTCGATCCGGCTTTCCAAGCCAACGGGGTCAACTTTGCCGGCGCTACCAAGCTCACGTTCAACGGCACTCCGAGCTACGGACAGCAGACGGTCCTCTTCAAATACGGTGCGGGTGGCGTGCAGTCCCTTGGAAATCTAACTTCCAACTTCCGGATCACGCCGCAAAACGATGTGGCGAATTCCCAAGTGGTGGGCACGGTGACGGTCAATGACCTGACGTGGAACTCGACCGATGGCACGTGGGCAATCGGCACCGGTGGATGGAGCGGCGCGCCGAGCTACTATGATGGTGACAGCGTGACCTTCAATGAACGTCCGGCGGCAAGCACGGTCACGATCAGCGGCGTTGTCAGTCCGGCATCAGTCGTGGTCACCAATACCGTCAATCCCTACACCTTTACGGGCAGCGGTTCGATCAGCGGGATCACGAACCTTTCCAAGGAGGGTGCGGGTGCCTTGACCCTCGCGACGGGCAATACCTACTCCGGTGGCACCAATCTCGAGGCGGGGATGCTCAATATCAATCATGCGTCGGCGCTCGGGACCGGTCCGCTGGCCATCTATGGCGGTGGCATCGACAATACGAGCGGCGCGGCGTTGGTGATGACGAACGCCGTCCCGCAGAATTGGAACACCGACTTCACGTTCACCGGCAGCCAGAATCTCGACATGGGACGCGGCCTGGTGGTGACGGGCGGCGAGGGATCTAACAGGACGGTCACGATTGCGGCGGGGACGCTCACGGTGGGCAGACTCACGACGTTCGGCCAGGGCTTCACCAAGCAAGGCCCCGGCAAGCTGGAGGTGACCGGATTCGCGAACAATATCGCCAACAGCACAGTCACCGGCGTGCTGAATGTTGCCGCGGGTGAACTGCAGATCAATCGCACCGGGGTGGCCGCGGCCGATTCCGGAGACTTCACGGCCGCGGGCCTCACCGGAAGCGGCACCGTCACCAATGGAGGCGCTGGTTCGCGCTGGTTCTACTCGAATCCGACGGAAGGCAGCTTCACTTTCACCGGCCTCCTGGCGAATGGCGGGGCGGGCGGCCTTGGATTCTACAAGAGCAATGCTGGCACCCAGATCCTGACCGGGGCGAACACCTTCACGGATGTCGGGAACGTCGTCGGCGGCGCTCTGGTCCTCGCGAATAACACGGCCTTGGGAACACCGGCTGGCAATACGAATGTGAGCACCGGTGGCTCGCTGCAATTGCAGGGTGGCATCACCGTGGCGGAGCCGCTGGTGACCTCGGGGCAGGGGACAGGTGTCGCGTCTAACAACGTGGTGGACCTCAATCCTGCCGCGCCGGGAGCGATCCGGAATCTGTCGGGAAACAATACCTTGAGCGGAACCGTGAGCCTCACCAGCGGTGGTGGTGGCACGCTGGTGCGGGTGGACAGCGGCAGCACGCTGCATTTCACGGGGACGATCGGCATCATCAATGCCGGTACTAACCGCCGTATCTTCCTCGGTGGTGCTGGCAGCGGTGACGTCAGCGGCGTCATCAGCAACAACTTCGGTGGAGCGGGAGTGCTCAGCGTTGATAAGGTGGACGCAGGCACGTGGACGCTCGCGGGCGTGAATACCTACACGGGTACCACCACGGTAAACGCGGGGACTCTGGTGCTGAACGGGAGCCTCTCTACAGGCGCGGTCACCGTGGCGACGGGCGGCACCCTTGGCGGAAATGGGTCGATTGGCGGAAGTGTCACCATCGCGACGGGAGGCATCCATTCGCTGGCGCTTGCTGCGACTCCGGAGGCCCAGGTGCCGCAGACCATCACCGGCTCGCTCACCCATGCCGTGGCTTCGGTCCTGAATCTGACTGCGCTGTCAGCGCCTGCTGCCGGAACCTACAATCTGGTCACCACCACGACGGGAACGATCACGGGACTTCCGGATCGCTCGGGATTTGCCGGTGGCACGCTGGAGATCTCGCCGGATGGCAAGACGCTGAGGCTGGTGGTTACCGGTGGAACGGACTATGGCAACTGGATCGGCGGGTTCACCTTCGCTCCCGGTGCGGATACGACGGCAGCGGGCGATCCGGATGGAGATGGCGTGAGCAATGCGAAGGAATACTCCTTCGGCCTCACTCCGAATAGCGGCGCCTCCCTCAGTCCGATGGTCTCGACCCTCGACAAAGCCACGGGGCAATTCAGCTATACCCGCCGCAAGCCGTCGCTGACCGGCCTCAACTACAGCTACGAATTCAGCACGAATCTCAGTGGCTGGACTTCCTTCACACCGACGGCGGTCGTTTCCAACAACGGTGATCCGATCGAGACAGTAACCGTCACCGTTCCCGCCGCGGTGATGAACAACGCGAAGGCATTCATCCGTGTGAGCGACCAATGACCGGGTGAAGATCGTCAAAATTGAAGTGAACCACTCACACGCGAGCGAGCCGACAACGAGGCTCGCCACATGACGAGTTTCCAGGGGTTTTCCTGAACGAGGTCATTCAGGAAGCGTAGTGGCGGCCCGGCCGGGTTACCGGGCCGCCATCCTTGGATGAGAGCTATGACGTGACTTTCACCTGCAGCAAGCCAATGAACCTTTTTCGAACGCCGATTCACGTCGGGATCGTGGAAAGCAATCGAGGGATCCTGTCCGAGCTTCAGCAGCTCATCAATGAAGCAGGAAACCTGCGTTGTGTCTGTGCCTCGACCAGCGGCGAGGATGCCTTGGAGAGGATTCCACAGGCGCGACCGCACGTGGTGATCATGGGCCTGGGCCTTGCCGGGATCTGCGGCATCGAGTGCACGGTCCGCCTCAAGCGGATTCTCCGGGAGACCCAGGTGTTGATATACTCGTCGCAAAGCGCGGAACAGTCGGTATCGCGTGCCTTTCAGGCTGGAGCGGGAGGATATCTTCTCAAGCACCGCGATCATTCGGCGATCGTGCAGGGGGTGTTGGATCTGGTGGACGGTGGCGCGCCGATGACCGGCGAAGTCGCCCGCAAGGTCGTTCAATCCTTATGGAGGACAGAAGCCCGCAGTCTCAGTGATCTCCTCACGCCGCGGGAAGAAGAGATCCTCGGATGTCTGACGAGCGGGCTGGTGAACAAGGAGATCGGGGACCGGCTTGCCGTGAGTTGTGACACGGTGCGCTATCACCTGAAGAATATTTACGCCAAGCTGAGTGTGCGAACGCGCACGGAGGCGGTGGTCAAGTATCTGAGTTCAACCGACCGACACCCGGGTGATGCGGAAGTGTATCCGCTGCCGCTGTCGCCCCTGATCGGGAGCAAGTGAAGCAAGCTCACGAATCGCCGGATCATGAGAGAAGCCATCCATGAAGCCGACTCGCTCGACCTCGAGAACGAGATTTTCGAGACGGCCCTGCAACTCACCGATCCCGAGCGAAGACGCGAATACCTGGACAGGACGTTTTACGGGGATCGTCAGGGCAGGGAGGGAATGGAGGAGTTGCTCGGGATGACCGGGATCGCATCGAGCTATTTTCTGGAGGGTCGCCAGAGAATGCTGGAACTCGCCCGGGAAGTGCTGGAGGAGCTACCGGAGTGGGTAGGTGTCCCGGTGCTTCCTCCAAAGCGCTGAAAGAATTTCCCCTCGCCACCGTTCCCGGAGTTCAATCGCTCGGCCCATGAGAGCGGCTTTCAACTCCCGTCAGGCGTGACAATGATACGAACCATCCGGATCCCTTGTATTGCAGCGACTAGCTTCGCACTGGCGGGCGGCCATTTGCAGGCATTCACCACGGCGGATTCGGATGCGATTTTCGAGGCCCATACGAAGACCTTCTATCGAGTGGAGAATGGCAAAGGGTGGCACCTCAAGAAGTCGGATGGAGACAACAGGGCGGACTTCTGGATGCAGGCGGAGATGCTGGAAATGGTGCTGGATGTTTACGCCCGCACCCAGAGCAAGAAGCAGCTCGCGATGTTCGACGAGTTGCTCAAGGGATTCATCGCCAAGCATGGGGAAACCTGGGAGCGCAACGATTTCAACGATGACATCATGTGGATGGTCATCGCCTGCACGAGGGGATACCTGATCACGAAGAATCCCGAGTATCTCTCGGTGGCGAAGGCGAACTTCGACCTCTGCTACAAGAGGGCGATCTCGGATGACCTCGGCGGTGGCCTGTGGTGGAAGACCGACAACAAGTCGAAGAACGCCTGCGTGAATGGCCCCGGAGCAATCGCGGCTTTCCTGCTGGGGCAGGCGACGAAGAATCACGCCTATACGACCAAGGCGAAGGAGCTGTTCCTGTGGGAGCGAAAGACGCTGTTCGACGAGAAGACGGGAAAGGTCTCCGATAACATCCAGAAGAGTGGCAAGGTGGGTGCCTTCGCACTCACCTACAATCAGGGGACCTTCGTCGGAGCGGCGAACTTGCTCGGTTACAACAGCGATGCGCAGCTGGCGGCTGCCTTCACGATGAACAGCATGTGCAAGGATGGTTATCTGCCGGCGTCCGGAGAGGCGGGCGATGGCGGTGGATTCAATGGGATCGGCGTGCGATGGATCGCCCGCTACATGAGGGACCAGAAGCAACAGGCGACCTTCGAGCCATGGCTGCAGAAGAATGCCGAGGCCGCCTGGCAAGCGCGGCGGGTGGACGACAATCTCTCCTGGTGTGCCTGGCCGAAGCCGACGCCCGAGGGAACGAGGCATGCGTGGGGCTGCAGCAGTGCGGTCGTGATCCTGCAGGCGGTGCGGCCGACCGAGCCGGTCAAGCAAGAGGGTGCTGTTAGAAAAGCGCCGTGAGTTGAAACGAGGGACCTCTTCTCCGGAACCTACCGCCGTTTTTTCCGGCGAACCCATGCCGGAGAAGAAAAGGCGGTTGCCCTCGGGAGCTGCGGTTGCCGGAGAAGAGGACCAAGTCGGGGAGGACACTTTGCCGCCCGCTGAGGAGGCGGGCGGCGCGTGAAGGGGTGCTTACTCGGTGGTGGTGGCCGTGATCCGGGCGAACAGTTTCCCGGTCGGCGCATTGGATGCCGGGATGGTGACGATCACGTGATCGGGCGTGGTTTCCTCATCGATCGTGACGGTGATGCCGCCCGCGTAGGAGCCGCCGCTCTGGGTGATGGGCACATCGGTCCAAGTGCCATTGAGAGTGGCGGCCCACTGGACGGTCGCATCGACTTCTCCGATGGAGGTTTCGTCGCGGTCGAACTCGAGGGTGAGTCCTTGGCTGCCGTCGCCAGTGACCGTGATGAGGGGCGTATTGTCCGTCACGAGTGGATTCCCGCCGAGCACCCACTCGAGGCCATTGGCGATGCCGTCTTTCTCCGGATCATCATTGAAGCCATTCTCCTTGCCGGGAGAGCCATCGAGGCCCTTTGACGTGGCCCAGACGAGATAGGGGCTGGCCGCGGAAGTGGAGACGAGCTGCACTTGGAACGGGGTGTAGTGGATTACAAAAGAGTTCAATCCAGAGCTGATCGTGGCACCTTCCGGCAAGCTGGCGAACGTGCCGGTGACTCCCCCGGAAGCATCGACGATGGCGAACTCGGTTCCCGTCGACAGGGTGCTCGCGCCGATTTCACCGAGCGTGAGCGTCGCGCCCGCGATATCGATGGTGCCGAAGGATTGGACCTGGTCGGCGCTGCTGAACTCGCCATCGATCTTCACATGGAGGGTCGAGCCCGGGGCGAGGTCGGCCGAGCTGCAGAAGAAGACAGCCGTGTCCGCATCACCAGGGGCAAGGGTGGCGCCCGAGGCTACGGTCAGGGCGGAGTTGTCGCTATTGCCATTGCCGCCGAGCGTGCCTGCCTGGACGGCCGTCGTTCCGCTGAAGGAATTGAGGCCATTCAGGATGAGCGTGCCGGCGCCGGTCTTCACGAGGCCGCCGGTGCCATCGAGGGCGCCCGTGAGGCGGATGGTGTGGCCGGCGGTGTCGAAGGTGGTATTGCCGCCGGTGCCGGTCAGGGCGATGGCCAGCGGTGACTGCCAGTCCGCGGCGGCACTGATGGTGCTGCCGCCGAGAGCGAAGGTGTAGAGTCCGCTGGTGGTGGTGATGCCGCCGGTGCCGATGGTGAAGGTGCCGCCATTCAGCGTGCAGGTGGCGGTGCCGAAGCCAAAGGTGGAGCCTAGTTCCAGCTGGCGGACGGAGACGGAGCCGCCGGCTTGCGTGAAGCTGCCGGTGACACCGGCGCTGGTGCCTCCGAGGGCGAGGCCGAGCTTGATGTTTGGCATATTCAGCGTGCCGCCGTTCATCTGGTAGCTGGAGGCGGTGCCCGTGTTCGCTCCGCTGGCGCCGATGAAGGCGTTGGCGCGGTTGGCGGGAGTGTAAGTGAAGGTGCCGCCGTTTTGAACGACTGCCGCGGAGCCGCCATCGCGGCCGAAAACGAGATCGTCAACGTAGCTGCCGGTGACATTGATGACGGCACCGGGCTCGATGGTGGCGGTGGTGTGGGCGCCGGTGATATTGCCGAGCCAGATGGTCGCACCGCCGCCGGTGAAGTTGGTGGTGCCGGTGAAGCTCAGCGTGGCATTGGTGGTGGTGATGCCGCCGAAGCTGCTCGTGCCCGTGAAGCTGCGGATGGCCGAGCCGCTATCGAGCAGACTGCCGGTGAAGGTATTGTTCCCACCGAGGGTGAGATTGCCCGAGGCTCCGATGAGCACGAGGTTTCCAGAGACCGTGGAGGTGCCATTGAGCGCGACCTCGCCAGCGTCCAACAGCAACGAGCTGCCGGAGGACAGGGGGGAGGTCAGCGTGAGCGAGCCGGCGCCCAGCTTGTGCAGGCCGCCGGAGGATGTGATCGTGCCGGTGCCACCGAAGGTGTAGTTGTTGGAACTGCTATCCACGGTGAACGAAGCGGTGGAGACGTTCGTGCTGACATTCACGGCGGGAGTTGCCGAGCCGGTGTTGCCGAAGCTCACCGGATCGCCGTCGGCGAAGGTGGTGGCGGCCACGCCGTCATTCCAATTCGGAGTGAGGAAATTCCACGCGTTGGTGGTGCCATCGCCGACCCAGGTAAGATTGCGGCGGCTGGTGCCGAAGACGACGTCCGACCAGCTCTGGCCGATGCGAATTTCATCGTGCTTCACGGTGCGGGTGCCGTCGAAGGCGGCGAGCGAAATGCCATTGAAGGACATGTCGGCCGCGGCCAGCCGGGTGAGCGTGGGGACGCCGGGCTCGGTGGCCGAGACGGGATTCTGATAGACGAGGACGTCGTCATTGCCGGCCTTGAAGTTGATGCGCACGACGTAGAAGTTCACGCCGGTGCTGCCGGCGCCGATGACGGTCTGGGTGCCATTCGGCGCGCGGAGCGAGATGGTGGCGTTGCCGGTGTCATTGCCGATGCCGCCGATGCGTCCGGGGTCGCCGAGATTGCCGCGGTGGAACTCGAACTCGAAAAACTTGGTGGTGCCGTCCGGCTGCTGGAGGAAGCTGATGTAGATCGTCTTGCCATCGGCGCCGATGTTGCCGCTGCCATCGACGTAGCCAGCGGTGCCGAAGCGGCCGCCGGTGGTGGCATCGAGCAAGCGTCCGTCACGCTGGCCATTGGGGACGAAGGAGGCGTTTCCGTGCGAGAGCAGGTCGTGGCCGTTGGGAGCATTGGTGCCGGCGACGAGGCTGGCGCCGATGATGTCAGAACCGCCGCCGGAGACATTGGTCCACGCGGCCCCCCAGCCGAGGCCGCCGGTTTTGGCGACGGTGGCGCCGGGACCTGTATCATAGTCGAAGCCCTCGTAGGCGAGCAATCCGGCGGGTGCAGTCTCCACCGTGACCTGTGCATCGGTGGTAGTGGCGTTGCCTTGGGAATTGGTGGCTACCAGATGGTAGGCACCGCTGTTAGAGGGTTGGGCATTGCCCAGCGTAAGCGTCGCGTTGGTCTCGCCGCCGAGTGGATCGCTGCCTTTGTACCACTGGTAGGTCGGCAGCGGTTGGGCGGTGACGTCCGTGGTGAGCACCACGGTGGAGCCGGCGTAGGCCTGGGTGGCGGCCCGCGGTTGCTTGACGATCACCGGTGCCGCATTGGGAGGAACGGTCACGTCCGCCCAAGTCTCGCCGATGCGGACTTCATCATGGGCGACGGTGCGGCTGTTGTTGAAGGCGCCGAAGGAGATGCCATCGAAGGACATGTCCGCTGCACCAAGCCGGATGAGCGTGGGGGAGGCAGGTTCGGTCAGGGATGTGGGATTGCGGTAGACGTAGACGTCGTCGTTGCCGTTCTTGAAGTCGATGCGGACAACGTAGAAGTTCACATTGGTATCGCCCGCGCCGATCGCGGTGTGGGTGCCGTTCGGTGCACGCAGGTTGACGTTGGTGCCGCCCTGGTCATTGCCGATACCGCCGATGCGTCCCGCGTCGCCGAGGTTGCCGCGGTGAAACTCGAACTCGTAGTAGTTCGAGGTGCCGTTCGCTTGCTGGAGAAAGCTGAGGTAAATGGTCTTGTTATCCGCGCCGATGACATTGCTGGCGTTCACGTAGCCGCGACTGCCGAAAGGGCCGGTGGCGGTGATATCCAGCTTGCGGCCGACGCGGCGGCCATTCGGCAGGAACGAGGCGCGGCCGAGCGAGCGGAGGTCGTAGCCTGCCGGGGCGCTGGCGGATGCGGTGAGACCAGCGGCGGAGACATCGGAGCTGGCGTTGCTCACCGTTTGCCAAGCGCCGTTCCAGCCGGAGCCACCGGCCTTGCCGGTCAGGCTGCCTGAGCCTGCGGGATAGTCGAAGCCTTCATAGGCCATCGGTGCGGCATGGGTTGCCAAGGGAATCAATAAGGCCACGCCAAAGGCGAGCGGGGTCAAAGGGAGGTAGGACTGAGTTGGTTTTTTCATGGACTCGGGGTCGCGGTTTTTCGAACCGGACACCGGACGGCGGCAGGATCATCACGATCACTCTCCATCCGATGGGTTATGCCAGCTACCCCGGCACCCAAAGGCGCAACAACCGGAAAGCCCGTGCCCCTTGCACGATTCTGTCACGACCGCTTTTGAGTGCAGCCATGACAGCATGCCGGCTCTCGAGACTCTCGGGTGCCGTTTTCAATCGTGTCGCTCCGCCTCCCCTACTTGCTCCCGCTGCGGGACGAGCCTTGGTAAGCGCCGCAGGTTTCACGCACGATCATCTGCGGCGAGAGCATGATGTTTCGCGGCGGCAGGGAGGGGTTAGAGATCCGCTCGAGCATGCAGTTGAAAGCCGTCAGGGCGATATCGCGGCAGGGCTGCTGCATGGTGGTCAGCGGGATGGTGAGCAGGTTGGCAAAGCGGACGTCGTCGAAGCCGACCAGTCGCACGTCATCCGGCACCTTTACGCGCAGGCGGTTCAGTGTTTGCAGCAGTTGCGCGGCGATGTGATCGCTGGTGCACATGATCGCCTCGATCCTGCCGCTCTGCACTATGGTGCGGACAAACTTCTGGTCGAGCGGATCGCCGATGCGGACGAAGTCCCTCGGGACATCGATGCCCTGGGCAAACATGGCGGATTGTGCGCCCGCGATTCGCAGATCCACGGTGGACGCGGTGTAAGGCTTCGCGACGTAGACGATGCGCTTCACGCCTAGCTTGATCAAGTGGGCGGCGAGGCGATAGCCGCCGGAGAAATTATCCACGCCCACGAGATCGAATTCGCTGCGGCGGGGGAGGCCTACCGCATCGCGATCGAGCAAGACGATCGGAATGCCAGCCTGTCGGAGCCGCGTGAGAATGCGCAGGTTCGCTTCATCGCGATCTGCTTGATGCTCGAAGGGGACGGCGAATACCCCGGCGAGTCCGCTTTCGATGAAGCGCTCACAGAGTTCCTCGGCCTCGCTGACGGTCATCTTGGGTTCGTTCAGGTTGCGGCTCAGTCCTTGGTCGCCCCACCACAGTCCGAAATCATGGACGCGGGCGAGGTCGGCAAGCTCGCCGCAGATCGTTTCGAAGATCTCGGTGTGGCGGAGATTCGGCACCAGCATGCCGAGTTGCCGGGTGCCTGCCTGAGGCCGACGAGGTGCGCTGCTACCGCTGCCAGTGCGCGGATCGGAGACATAGGTGCCTGAGCCCGCGCGGCGCTCGATCAGCCCTTCATCACGCAGCGCAAGCAACGCCCGGCCGATGGTAGGGCGGGAAACCTGGAACCGTTCCGCAAGCTGGAGCTCGCTCGGCAGCCGACCGGTTTTGGCATATTTTCCGGCCAGGATCTCGGTGGCCAGTATCCTCGAAACGTCACGGTGCTTTGCCTGCTTGTCACTCATGCGGTCATCTCAGGTTTTATCCAGTCATGTCTGGAAAATTGACCGTGTCAACGCTGGCTCTTGTCCGGGGAAGGGCTCGGGCTTGAGCTTGAGGTGTGATTTCAAACCCAGAATCGGTGAACGCCGACGACCTTGCCGGAGAACCGGTCGGCATTAGTCCGGCATTGATAGGTGCCACCTTGGTGGGAGCGCTGGGCGGCCTGCTATTCGGCTTCGACACGGCGGTCATTTCCGGCTGTCAGGACCAATTGAAGAAGCTGCTTTCGCTCACGACGGAGGCGCAGGGAATCATGACCGCGTCAGCCATGGCCGGGGCGACCGTGGGATCGCTGGCCGCTGCGAAACCCGGCGACCTCTTCGGCCGGCGCGACTGCCTCAAGTGGACGGCTGGCTTCTACCTGCTCTGCGCGCTTGGGTGCGCTTTCGCCACCGATCTGTGGATGATCATCGCGGCGCGTGTTCTTGGTGGTCTCGCGGTAGGCGCATCCTCGGTGCTGGGCCCCATGTATCTCGCGGAGATCGCACCGGCATCATGGCGTGGACGGTTGGTGGCCTGCTTCCAGGTGAACATCGTCCTTGGCGTGCTGGTGGCCTATTTCTCGAACTATCTGATCGGCACGTTCAACCTGGGCGACCAGGAGTGGCGATGGAAACTCGGCGTGCAAGCCGTGCCTGCCGCGGCTTTCCTTGCGACCCTATTTTTCATCCCGCGCAGCCCGCGTTGGCTGCTGATGAAAGGAATGCGGCAAGAGGCGGCGGAAACGCTTGGCCGGCTCGGCGTGAAGAATGTGGATGCCCAGATTGCCAGCATCGAAGGCTCGCTTTCGGCGAACCGTTCCACGGTTAGCGCATCGCTTTTCACGGCGCAGTTCCGCAAGCCGGTGATGCTGGCCATTATCATCGCGGTCTTCAACCAGGTCGGCGGCATCAATGCGCTGTGGTACTATGCGGATACGATTTTCACGATGGCCGGATTCGACAAGAATACGAGCGCGCTCCAGGCTGTAGGACTTGGCATTGCCAACATCCTGGCAACGCTCTTCGGCATGGCGGTCATCGACAAGGTCGGCCGCAAGCCACTGCTGATGTGGGGCACCGTGGGCTGCGGCATCGCCTTGGCCGGGGTGGCCTTGATCTTCACGACGGGAGCCCGGCCGGAGCTGCTGGTGTGGCTGTTCGGGTTGTTCGTGATCTGCCACGCCTTCGGCCAGGGTGCGGTGATCTGGGTCTTCATCAGCGAGATCTTTCCGACCGTGGTGCGGAGCAAGGGCCAGACGCTCGGCAGCTTCACGCACTGGTTCATGGCCATGCTCGTCTCGTATTCCTTCCCGATGGTTGCCCGGGGTGTGGGCCAGCCGCTCGCAGGATTGCCTTTCTGGATCTTCGCGATCTTCATGGTGATCCAGCTCATCGTCGTCGGAATGACCTTCCCGGAAACCAAGCAAATCGCACTCGAAGACATTGATGAAACCATCCGCTGAAACGACCGAAGCCGCCGGATGGCGGACCCTGCGCGCCACGGTGGTGCCGGGCCATCAAGTGGCCTCCGGCAATAACCGCAATCCGCTCTTTCCCGGTGGAACGATCCGCATGCAGGTGCCTCACTTCCGCGCGCTGGGCCTGGATCTCTCGGAATTCCATCCGGGCACGATCAACATCAGCATCGCTCCGAACCGCTACCAGGTGCTGGAAGCGGCGGTAACCTTGCGCGAGGTGCAATGGCATCCCACTGAGCCAGCGGAGGACTTTTCGTTCTTCGATGTCGAGGTGACCGCAGGTGAAGGTGCTCCGGTGCGCGGCTACATTTACTACCCGCACCCGGATACGAAGCCAACGCACTTCCAGAGTCCCGATGTGCTGGAGCTGCTGCTGCCGTTCGTGAGTGGCATCGAGTATGGAGCCGCGATCAAGCTGAAGGTCCGCGAGAACCAGCTGTCCGTGCTGGAGCCGGACGCGCGGGAACTGGCCGATTGTTAGATGCCGTATCTCCGAACGTTGATAGCAGCTTTACTGAAGCGACGTTCTGCTCTCTGCCTGGAATTCCCGGGTGCCTGTGCGTGTGGATCTCCGCGAGACAGAAGAATCCCGGCAAAGCTGCCCCTGATCCTTTCCCGATGAATTTCAAACGACCTTTCACCACCATGCCCCTCCGCTACCTCATCATGCACTCGTTGCTCGCCACCGTTGCATTCGGTGCCGACGATATTGTCATCAACGACTTCGAGAGCGCCGGCTACGGGGCGTGGCGGAAGGACGGCACGGCCTTCGATGAGGGGCCGGCGCGTGGAGCCAGCCTAGCGACGCTGGAGATCACCAATGCGGTGGGCTCGGGTGTCGCGTGCAGCGAGAACTTCAACTCGGGGACTACCGGCGGCAATGATGTGCCGCAGGGGCGCTTGACCTCGCAGGAGTTCGAGATCCAGCGGAAATACATTTCCTTCAAGATCGGCGGCGGCGACTACGAGCGCCATGCGTGCATGAACCTGCTGGTGGACGGCGAGATCGTGAAGAGTGCCACGGGAAGGAACTCCGATGCGATGTATGCCGCGAGCTGGGATGTCACGAAGTGGGCGGGCAAGAAGGCGAAGATCGAGCTGGTGGATGAAGCCAGCGGTAACTGGGGCCACATTCTCGCGGATCAGCTGGTGCAGACGGATGCGCCTGCGGTGCTGCCGGTGGTGACCACGCCGGTCTATCGGGAAGCGGCGCGCCCGCTGTATCACTTCACTGCCCGGCAGTGGACGATGGACCGGCTCAATCCCGGCATGCGGCAGGAAGGCTGGCTGAATGACCTCAATGGCATGATCTTCTACAAGGGCGAGTATCACATGTTCGCTCAGCGCTGGAACAAGTGCTGGATCCATGCGGTGAGCAAGGATCTGGTCCACTGGACCGAGCTTCCGCCGGCCTTCTGGGAAGAGGAGCTCGACAGCGCGGTGCAGTCCGGCTCCTGCGTGATGGACATGAAGAACACGTCCGGCCTCGGGCAACCGGGCAAGGAGCCGCCGATGGTTGCCGTGTGGTCCCGCAACGACAACCGCACCCAGTGTCTTTCCTACAGCCTCGACAGCGGACGCACCTTCAAGCACTACGAGAAGAATCCGCTCTTCGTCTTCCCCGAGCGCGATCCCAAGATCTTCTGGCACGCGCCGTCTAACAAGTGGGTGATGGTGATGTATGGCAGCGGCCAGTATCACATCTTCACGTCCACGAACCTGCTTTCGTGGAAGAACGAGAACAACCCGATTCCCAATGCCTTCGAGTGCCCGGATTTTTTCGAGCTGCCGGTGGAAGGCACGAGCACGAAGAAGTGGGTGCTGGTTCACGCGGACGGGAAGTATTCCTCAGGCGCCTTCAGCGGGACGAAGTTCACGGAGGAGACGGACCGCTTCCTGATGGACATCGGCGGCGACCCTTTCTACGCCACGCAGACCTTCAACAATACCGAGACCGGCGACGGACGGCGGATCCAGCTCGCCTGGATGCGCGGCTCGAATTTCCCCGGCCAGCCCTTCAGCCAGCAGGTGACCTTCCCGTGCGAGCTGAAGCTGAAGAATACCCGGGCGGGCCTGCGCATCTTCCGGCAGCCGGTGCGCGAGATTTCGCTGCTGGCGGATCAGGTCAAGAATGTGCCATGCGGAAAGCTCACCCCCGGTGAGGTGACCACCATTTGTGAAACGGGCGAGGCCTATCGCATTGAAGCCGAGGTGGACATCCCGGCGAATGCCTCGGTGGTTTTCAATGTTCGTGGCACCGCGGTGCGCTTGGGCAAGAATGAGCTCCGCGTGAATGACAGGAGCGCCAAGATCCCTGAGGACGTGAAGAAGGTGGAGATCCTCGTGGACCGCGCCTCGCTGGAGGTGTTCGTCAACGACGGCGAGATTTCCTGCACGCGGATCCTCCATCCATCGGCGGCGGGGACGCTGCTGACCACCGAGGGTGGCAGCGCGACGGTCCCCACCGTGCGCCTCACGACCCTGAAGGGAATGTGGTGAGTTAACCCCGGAGATAAAAACAGCTTGTCCAAAGGCCCTTCTCCGTGAAGTGAAGGGCATGCTCAGGCGAGGTGCGCCTCTTTTCACCCTAACCCTCTTTCTTGGCGCGGCGCTGCTGTTTCTGATCCAGCTCGTCTTCGCCCGCATGGTGCTGCCGTTGCTCGGCGGCGCACCGGCCGTGTGGAATACGGCGATGGTGTTCTACCAGGCGGTGTTGCTGGCGGGCTATGGCTACGCGCACTGGCTGACGACGAAGGCGGGAAGAAAGTGGCAGCCCGGGATTCACGCGCTGGTTCTTTTGGCGGGCTTCGCTTGCTTGCCGTTCGCCGTTCCGGGCAATGGCGGGCCTCCGGGTGACAGCAGTCCCATTCCGTGGCTCATAGGAGTGCTCACGATGGGGGTGGGGTTGCCCTTTTTCGCCGTTTCAGCGACCAGTTCACTGCTGCAACATTGGTTTTCCAAGACGGCCGATCCCGATGCTCGTGATCCGTATTTCCTCTACGCTGCGAGTAATGCCGGCAGCCTCGCCGGCTTGCTCGGCTATCCGCTACTGGTGGAGCCGAATGTCACGCTGAGAGGACAGGCGTGGGGATGGATGATCGGCTATGCCGTGCTCGCGGTGGGCGTGTTGGCTTGTGGCTGGCGTTCCGCGCAAACAACGTCGTCCGAGGTGGAAGCGCCACGTGGACGCATCACCGGCAAACGGCGCCTGCGGTGGGTGCTGTGCGCGCTGGTGCCGTCCAGCCTGATGCTCAGCGTGACGACCTATCTCTCCAGCGAGATCGCGGCGGTGCCGCTGCTGTGGGTGCTGCCGCTGGCTCTCTATCTGGCGACCTTCATGATCGTCTTCGCGCAACGCCCGCTGATCCCGCATGAAGCGTCGAAGCGGCTGCTGCCCTTGTTGCTGGTTGGAGTGGTGATGGTGATCGCGACAGTGGTGACGACGCCGATGTCGTTGCTGGCGGCGTTGCACCTGGCGGGATTTTTCGTCGCGGCGCTGGTGTGCCATGGTGAATTGGCAAAGGACCGGCCGGGCGCGGAGTCTCTAACAGAGTTCTACTTCTGGATGTCGTTCGGTGGGGTCCTGGGCGGGGCATTCAATGCCTTGGTCGCGCCGGCGATCTTCGACCGGGTCATCGAGTATCCGCTGATGGTGGTGGCTGCTGCATTGATCGGCATTTCCTCGGGGAAGGCCGGTCGCCATCTCGCCTGGGCGGTGGTGCCGGTGGTGCTGGCGCTTGTTTTGGTCAAGCCGCTGGGGCCGATGTTTGCCTTCGGTGTGGCGTCATTGACGTGCTTCCTCTTGTCGAGGAACGGTATCCGCTTCGCCCTCGGGCTGGCGGGAGTGCTATTGGTCGCGGGCTTCACGGGGGAGGGGGGAAGCCGGGTGCTCTTGACCGAGCGGAGCTTCTTCGGGATTCACCGGGTGGAGGACGATGGCAGATTCCACAGCCTCTTCCACGGCAAGACGATCCACGGGGTGCAGGACATGAGCCGGCCAAAAGTGCCGCTGAGCTACTATCATCCGGAGGGATCGCTGGGGCGCATCTTCGGCGCGGGCGTCACCGGGCCGGTCGGGGCCGTGGGGCTCGGTGCGGGGGCGCTGGCAGCGTATGGAAGGCCGGGGCAGGCAATCGATTTCTACGAGATCGATCCGGTGGTCGCGCGGATTGCCAGCGATCCACGATATTTCTCGTACTTGTCCGGTTCGCGGGCGAAGGTTTCGATCATTCTCGGGGATGCACGGCTGATGCTGGCGAAGGCTCCGGATGCCCGCTACGAGCTGCTGGTGCTGGATGCCTACGGCTCCGACTCGGTGCCGGTTCACCTGCTCACCCGCGAGGCGCTGCAGCTCTACCTGCGCAAGCTCGCCCCGGGAGGGCGGATCGCCTTCCACGTCTCGAATCTCCACCTGAATCTCCGGCCGGTGGTGGCAAATCTCGCCCATGATGCCGGGCTGGTCTGCCTCGCCGAAGACGACGAAGACGTGACCGATGAGGAAATGAAGGCTGGCAAGTTTCCCTCGCGCTGGATGATTGTAGCGCGGCGGTTGGAGGATTTCGGGTCCTTGCCGGACCACGGGAATTGGGAAGTTCTTGGAAGCGATCCGAAGTCGCCGTTGTGGACGGATGACCATTCCTCGATCCTGCCGCTGCTCGATTTCCGGCTGCGCTGAATCCGGGCTTTCGCGGGTGCCTTTCCGGGTGTTAGATCCCCGGTGATGTCGCGGATGAGAAAGCTGCGGTTTTTCCTCTTCTTCCGGATGATGACCCGCCGGTGGAGGCAGCATCGTCATGCGGACAATGCGGCGGCGCTGGCCTTTTACGCGCTGATTTCGCTGCCGCCGCTGCTGCTGATCGGGGTCACCGTGGCGGGCGTGGTGCTCGGCGAGACGGCGGCGCACGGGGAGCTGGAAAGCAAGTTCACCGCGGTGCTCGGGGTGGACATGGCGCGGATGATCGAGGCCATCTTGCAGAGCGCACGGATCGCTCCGCGGTCCCAGCCGGGAGCCTTCGTGGTCGCGCTGGTGACGCTGCTCTACGCAGGCTCGCACGTTCTTTCGAAATTACGCACGACGCTCAATATCGTGAACGAGGCCGCGCCGGCCGATCCCTCGCGGCGGTGGCTCGGCAAGCTGGCGGCGAGAGCGCTGTGCGCGGGATTGATCCTGATGTTTGGCGTGATGCTGGCTGCGGGCACGGTGCTGGATGCCTTTGCAGCCTTCGTGGCTGCACGGATGGATGCGCCGTGGCTCTCGAAGCTGAATCTGGTTCAGCGCTTCGGCTGGCTGTCCACCTACACGCTGCTGATGTTCGTCTTCGCGCTGATCATGAAGGTGCTGCCGCGGCGGCGTCCGCTGTGGCGGCACGCCTTCGCCGGAGCCGCCTTCGCCGCGCTGGTCGCGATCTCACTGAAGGGCGGCCTCGACCTCTACTTCCGCTACTCGGCGTGGGGATCCTTCATCGGTGGCGGTGTGAACTTCCTGGTCTTCCTGTTTTGGCTCGCGGCTTCGATCCAGGCCTTCCTCGCGGGAGCGGAGGTGGCGGCCTGGTTCAGCCGGCAAGTGGCGAGGAAGAAGCGGGCTGCCCAGCGGGCTGCGCTCTCTCGCGCGGGCAGCCAGTAGATCAGAAAGGTCTCTAACAGACGCCGATAGCTCAGTCCCACCGGAGCCGGAAGAAGCCGCCTGCTGCTTCTGACGGAATGGCCAGCGAGCCATCTTCGGAGAGCGTGCTGCCGGTCATTCCATGTTCCGGAAGCAAGTCCCAGTTGCCGGAGGTGTCGCGCTTCGCGACCGGATTCCAGGTCAAGAGATCACCGGAGTTTTCCAAATGGATCACACCACCGGAGGGAATAGAGAAATCGGAAGCCAGCGGGAGCGTGAGCGTCCAACCGCTTGCCGATTTCGTCAGCACCAGCGGCTGGGATTCGATGGACGGAGTGGTGACGATCGTTTGTGCCACGACGGTGGGCACGATGGGAGCCGGGAGGAAGGGCTGGAGCTGTGGGATATCGCGGAGATCGATGACCTTGGCCTTGGCCTGGTCGAAGATGTCGTTTTGCTGGCAGGCGAGTTGTTCGCCATTGAGCTGGATGTCGTAGAAGCCGACCTGCGAACCGCCCTTGATCTGGACGATGAGGTGCGGTGGCAGGGTGCCCGACAGCTCGTAGAGATAGAGGCTGCTGCCGCCGACGGCGAGGACGTTGCCCGGCAGGATGGCGAGCGAGTAGCCGATGTATTCGTCTTCATCGGTCGGAGTGCCGGTCCAGAGAAGGGCGCCGGTGGTGGCGGAGTAGCCTTGGACGGCACCGCGGAACTCGGGATCCGGGGCACTTGTCGGCTTCGAGGAGGCGATGAGCAGGTCTGCGGTCGAGACCATTTCCTCGCCGAAGAAGCGGCCGGCACCGGGCGAAGGCGTGGCGAGCGTGCGCAGCAGCTTGCCCTTCGGCATGGAGTATTGGAAGACCGCGCCGGAGCGGTTGTTGATCCATGGCGCGGCGATCCACACCGATTGGTCGTTCTCGGTGATGGTCTCGCCGAAGCTCATCGTTTGACCCTTCGGTGCCTTGATGGTCTTCAGCTTCTTGCCAGTGCGGATGTCGTAGAGGTAGGCGGCACCAGGAGACTTCTTCTCGGTGACGAATGCCTCCGAGCCGGGCGCGCCGATCCACAGATGATTTCCGCGGGTGTAGAGCTCATCGCCGAAGCGCTGGAGATACTTCTGGCCATTGATGTAGTAGAAGGGCGTCTTGCGATCGCCGGGACGATAGACGTAGACCCGCGATGGAAGCTCGTTGCCCAATTTGCGCCCGTAGTTTTCCTGGGTGACGGCCAAGTAGTCGCCAGTGCCTGCCATGGTGAAGGCGAAGGAGTAGGCGCCCATGGTGCCGACCGGCGAGATCTGTGAGAAGGTCGGGTCTTCCGTCCAGGATACGAGGTGGGCGCCATCAAGGCGGCTCTGATAGGCCCAGCCGTCGCCAACGGGGGCGAAGTTGCGGCCCATCGGCTTCTCGACCCAGCCGATCTCATCGACCGAGATCAGGTCGTCATCGGTCACGCCTACGGAGACGCGGCGGACCTCGGTCTTGCCATTGCCGGTCAGGGTGATTTCGAGCGCGGCGGTGAGGTCTTCCTCCGGGATGTAGTCATTCACGACCGACAAGCCGGAGTCGAAGGTGGTGGTGCCTGCCGGAACCACGACGGGGATGCCCGTGCCAGCCCAGTCCGCGGCCTCATTGCGACCGGCGGCGATGACCTGGCAGGTGACGGTGATCGGATAGGGAGCGGCCTCGGTGAAGGAGACCTGCAGGGTGCCATCGTTCTCGCGGATCGAGTCCGGAGTGACGAGTGACGGTAGGTCGGTGCCCTGCGAGAAGCGTGCGATGCGGAAGCCGTCCCACTCGAAGGAAGTCACGGCCTTCGTTCCCTCCACGGCGAAGGGCGCAAGCTGGAAGCGCGGTGTCTCCAGCGAGTCCGGCAGCTCCGCGGAGCCCGGCAAGACGGTGGCGGCGAGGTCGCCTAACAGCATGTCGATTTCCACGCTGGTGCTGCTTTCGAAAATGCGGACCACGGGGTGTCCATCGTAGCGCCGGTCGGTGACGAAGATCCTGCCGCCATCGACATCGATGCGGCCCACGTCGCCAAAGGAGCCATTCAGCGGGAACAGCTGCTTGAGATCCTGCGGCGTGGTGACATTGCAGAACCACACCTTGTTGTGATACGTCATCACAAGGAGGTTGCCATCCGCCGCGAGGGTGGGAGTGCCGCCGTTCCATGGACCGGGGGAGATCAGCAGGCCGAGGTCCGAGCCATCGGTGCGCGAGTACTTCCGCAGGGAACCGCCGGGCTCCGTCATGATCAGGAAGTCCTGCGTGTAGGCGGCAGTGCTCAGGAAGAGATTGCGCTCCGGCTTGAGCGTCGTGTGGGGCGGGGTGAGCGAATACTCGAAGCTGGCATCGGTGCCGATGCCGGTGACGACGTGAGTGTCGGAGAATGCCTCGGTGCCATTGTCGCCGAAGTCGCTGCTCTTCCGGAAGACCACCTGGTCCGTCACGGGATCATAGACGGTGATCGCGGCATACTCGCGCAGCAGGGCGCGGCCGTTGGCATTCCCGAGGAAGCTGAGGCCGGTCTGCGGGACCGCACGATTCCAGTTCGCCGCTGTCCAATCGCCGGAGTCAAACGGCTTTGTTAGAACGGCGGGCTGAGAGGAAGGAGCGGTGGTCCATTGGTTCGTCTGGATCAGGCGGCCACCGGCGAGTGAGACGCCCGTGGCCTTCGCCTCGGAGCCTACCCATGGTGCCACGGGTGACAGCAGGTTGAAGGACGAGCCGCGGATCACACCGGCGAAGCGGGTTGATGTTAGAAGGGCATTCGCGCTCGGTTCGGAGAGCTCGACGAAAAGCGATTCATTGCCCTCGATGACCTGGTCTTGCGTGAGCGGCACGTCGATGACCTTCGTCGTCTGCCCGGCGGCGATCGTGTAAACTTGGTCGACCGCGGTGAAGTCGGCGGGCGAGGTCGCGGAGCCATTGCTGGTGCGCAGGCGGAAGGACACGGGACTGGTGTCCGTTTCGGAAAGCGACACCTGCACCTTCAGGATGCCATCCGACTCATGGGCGGGCAGGCATTGGCCGCTGAGCTTCGTTTCCGGCAGGCCGCCGGCGGGCATGCGATAGGAGACGGTGCCGGACAGGGCGCTATCGGCCGGCAGGAACCACAGGTCGCCATCCACGAAGGCATAGGGACTGGCGACATTCGGTCCGAGGCTGCCCATGAAGAGCGACGCCTGATAGGCAGCGCTCGCAGAGGTGCCGGAGAGGAATAGGACATCGTTGCCATACTTGGAGAGCGTGGCGTGCCAGTTGCCATTCGCCGCGATCACCGGGCGGAGCTGTGCCTGGTAGTAGTTGTCCGCCGTGAAGTCCGACCGCGCCGAGAGTTGCGACGTGGCGAGATTGTAGTGAAGCAGCGAGGGAAAGGGATACGGGCTGCCGGTGCGGGCGGTGAAGATGAGCGCGCTGCCATTCATCGCGAAGCTGGCGCCCACCTCCGTGCTATTGAAGTCCTCGGGCAGTGGGAGGGCGGTGAAGGTGCCGGTGGCGAGATTCACATCCACGAGCTTCTGCGGGCCGGACCACATCGCGGCGTAGTAAACGACATGATCGCCGGCCATGGCGGCCGTGTTGCCACCGGCGAAGGTCTGTTGGTTCAGGTACGGGAACTCCGCCGGGATGGTCAGCGTGGGCAGCTCGGCCATCGTCGCGACATTCCACAGGTGCAGTTTTCTCGGGACCGGATCGGAGACGAGCAGGCGGCCATTCGAGAGTCCGCAGAAGGAATTGCTGACGCCACCTCCGACGGCGAGATCGGCGCTGCCGACGAGCGTGCCGGTGGACACTTGATACACGATGGCGGTCACGCCGCTATTCGCGCCCGGTGGATTCGTGTGGGTGACGAAGGAGTCGCAGAACACCGCGAGGTAGTCGCCCTCTGCGGCCATGGCCGAGCCGAAATTCGAGATATCCCGCAGTGAGCCGGGGCTGCCCGCGATCGGGGCGTCATCGGCGGGGCGAGTCAGCGTGCGGATCACCAGGCCGGTGGTGCGGTCGGCGATTCGGACGGTATTGAAGTCGGTGCGATAGGCGACCCAAGTGCCGCCGTGGACCACGTTCACGGCCGGCAGGGATCCCTCTGCCACGGGCTGCGGGATGAAGGGGACCTGTGCCTCCGCCGGAAGGGCGGCCAGCAAGGAGATCAGCGCGATGGCGCGGAAGTTGAAGAGTGACATGTGAGGCAGAGGGTCTAGGGGCGTGGGAAGTCTGGCGAATCGTTTTCTCGCCTATCATCATCGGGAAAGCCGATGGTCTCTGTGGCTCCGGGGGGAAGTTGTGTGGAGACTCTCCGTCATCTGACTGAGGTCAACTCGAATGTTGGAAAAGCAGCACGTTTCGGCGCGTCCTTAGCGCCGTGTTGCTTCCTGCAATCTGCACCGCTCGGGCCGCGATGATTTCGCGTGGGGCGAGGCACCGTGTGACAACTTCGTGCCAATGCGGGTCCTGTTCATGAAAAGGTTTTCTTCCGCCAGGGGGCCAGTCGATGCGATAGCCTCCCCAAAGGCTCCCGTGGCATCATGCTGCCGATGGTTGCATCACCTGATAGTCCACAGCTCGTCGGTGCCGAGGAGTGCATCGAGCTCATCTTCCCTTGTGAAAAATCCCGGCCGGGACTGCGGACCTTCCGCCAATGGCAGGCACAGGGATACATCCCGGTCCACAGGATCGGGCGGCGCACTTACTTCGATCCGGTGCAGGTCCGCGCCGCGATCGAGCGGCGCTTCCGCATCGCTCCCGCCGAGGTTCGCTAATCCACTCATCCTGCCGACGGAAATCATGCCAGATTCCCCTCAACCGATCACGCTCTCGTCCTTTGGCGAGGAGCCGGATTACTTCGAGCCCTACTCGTCACGCTATCTTGTCCGGAATGCCACGGGGCGCTGGCTGCCGCTGCTGGAGTCCGGCTACAAGCGCCACCTGCGAGCCCGCGGCTTGAAATCGAAGCCGGACGAAGGAGACGCGCTGTCGGACATCGATGCCGCCATCCTCGATGTACAGGACCACCGCGACATCTCGCACTACGGTCCCATCTGCGGGAAGAACGCGGGGCTGTTAGAAGCGAATGGCCAGCGCATCCTGGTCACCGAGGACCTGCGGTTGCCCGAGCCCGCGGCGGGATCGTGGGCGAACCTGCGGGCGGTGCTGGAGGGCCTGCTGCAAAGGGGCGAGGAGGAAGCGACCGGACGGCTCCAAGTAGCGACCTTCCACGGATGGATACGGAGCAGCGTGAAGGCCCTGCGAGCGGGCGAGCTCCAGCAGCAGCAGGCGCTCGCGCTATGCGGGCCGCCGCGCTGCGGGAAGTCCTTCCTGCAAGGCATCATCACCCACATGCTCGGGGGCAGGGGAGCGAAGGCGGAGCGCTACTTCTCCGGCAGGACGCCCTTCAATGCCGACCTCTATGCGGCGGAGCACCTGATGCTGGAGGATGAGCACTGCTCCACCCGCATCGAGAACCGGCTGAAGCTCGGCTCCTCGCTCAAGCAGCACACCGTCTCCACCTACCTCGGCAGCCTGCATGCGAAGGGGCGGAATGCGGTGAACCTGCCCGGCTGGTGGCGCGTGTCCATCACGCTGAATGACGATCCCGAGGCGATGATGGTGCTGCCACCGCTGGACCAGCACATCGCGGACAAGATCATCATCCTGCGTGCCTCGGTCTTCCAGTGGCCGATGCCGATGGAGAGCACCTCGGATCGCACGGGCTTCCATGCGAGGATTGTCAGCGAGATTCCCGCTTACCTGCATTGGCTGCTGCATGAGTGGCAGGCACCGCGGGAAGTGATCGATCCGCATCGCTACAATGTGGCGACGTTTCATCATCCCGAGTTGGCGGAGGCGCTGCATTGCTTCTCACCGGAGGCGGAGCTGCATGAGCTGCTCCAGCTCGCGTATGCGGATGCCGCGCTGCATCGCAGGTCAGTGGAGGCGACGGCGGCGGAGATCGAGGCGGCGGTGAGGTATCGCGATCCGGCACGTGCCGATCGTCTCTTCAGTTTCCGGAATGCGTGCAGCACTTACTTGGGAAGGCTGGTGAAGAAGTATCCGAACCAACTCGAAGCGGTGCGTGACAAGACGCACCGCTGGTGGGTCATCGATCATGGATTCCTCTCCAGCCAGCCTCCGGTGACGCGGTGACACGCGAAAGTCATATTCTCAGGAAATAGATAAAATGGCCCTCGATGTGGCGCGGCTGGAGAAGGTCCGGCACAGTCCTGCTGGCAAGATCACCGCCCGCTGTCCGGCCTGTGCGGAAGACGGCGGCGATCGGACCGGCAATCACCTGGTGATCTTCCCCGATGAGAAATTCGCCTGCGCCGCCCGCGCGGGAGACGGGGATCACCGGAAGAGGATCATGGCGCTGGTGGGCATTCGTTCCGAAGTCACCTTCGACGCGGAGCAACGCCGCCAATGGTGGAAAGAGAAGCATGCGACGCGGCAGCGGAGCATCGGGAAGCAGCGTCTTGCGAACTCCGCGCGGCATCGACGGCAGGAACTCATCCGACAATACGGGTGGCTTCGGGAAGAGGTGTGGGAGGATTCACCGCAACGGATCGACAGCGATCTCGTGGCGATGGACCCCGCCCATTTCCTCGGCAGCCTCTTCCTGCCGGATGATCTCCTCTGGACCGGTGAAGTTCATCAAAGCGGCAGTGACTGGCATGCGGAGCGCTGGAAGACCTGCTCGGAGTGGGCTGCCACCAGCACACGCATCGGCCCCATGACCACGCCCGCCGTGTGGATGCCGGGAACGATTTCCCGTGCTTCTAACAACGTGCTCAGGTCTCCGTATGTGGTCCTCGATTTCGATGGCTTCGATGGGATCAAGCCCATCACACCTGACGAGCTTTCGAGACACGTCTTGGACTCACTCGCGATCATCCGCTGGCTCCGCGAAGCCATGGCCTGGCAACTCGCCGCCATCCTCTGGACCGGAGGAAAGAGCCTCCACGCGTGGTTTCACACGCCACCGCCTGAAGTGCTGAAGAGCCTGCTCCCCGTGGCTCAATCCCTAGGCATGGACGCCGGCCTTATCGGACGGCCGGAGCATCCGTGCCGGCTATCGGGGCAGGTTCACAAAGGGAGCGGAAAGGTGTCGCGGGTGATGTGGGTCCAGGCCCGAACCCAGTAGTCGAAGACCCGGACTGCGGCAGCCTGCTGCCGCTCAATGCCAGCAGCCCTGCTGCGGGGAAGGACGGGGTAGATGAGCTCCATCAGAAAGCCAGCCCAATGGACATGCCGCATCGGCTTGTGTCTGCTAAGCGCGTCCCGGCTGACTGACGAATTGCTTCAGGGAGTAGTATGTGGGCGTAAGCCTTCCCATACCCCCGTAAGCTGCCGTGTATTTTCCCTCAAAAGTTTCGAAACACCCGGTTCGCGAAAGTCTGTTCATGAAGTCATCAAGCTGATCCGCCGGAATAGAAAGCTCCCGTGTCAGCGTCTTCTCCAACGCATCCCAAAACTTCTGAGCCAAGGTGTAGTCATTGTCGCCGGGTGCTCGCTCGATGGTTGATGAATACCCATCCAAAATCGAAAGCGCCCTCAGTTCACGGAAGCTCAGCTCATCGAGAATGGAAAGCAGGTCTTCATAAGCATCCGCATCGCACGAGGCATCGGTCACCGTTTGCCAGCAAGTTCGCGAACAGGACAATCTTCTCGCGCCGCCTTGTGTTTCTAGCAGCGTTCGCAGTGATGAAATACTTGTGGAGGAACTCCTCGCTACCAATGACGTCGTTCGATAGTTGGATCTGATTGTTGGAGAGAGCCTCGAAGAATACGGCTGTCCGTTCCTTTCGGATGGCATCGACTTTTCCGGTGATCAGGACATCAACCGCTCCTCCGATTCCGGCGGGGAACAATTGAAGCAATGCTCGCACGAGTTCATGGTCGGCATACCATGCCAAGGCGGTCTCTGATTTGGTGGGCTTTTCCATGAGGCCGGATTGGAACCGGGGAGTGAGGTCGTCGTCTGCTATAATCGGCCGGACGATTTCGACGCATCCGGCAGGGTGCTTCCCCGCAACAGGGCTGCTGCACTGCAGTCCGGGTCTCCGACTGCTGGATCAGGCAGTCCATATGTCCGGTCCGCTCGTTTGATTTCGATCTTAGTAACTCCCCATTGGTGTCTATTCACTTGAACATCTATGGGACGGGAGGCAAAGTGCTTCAGTGATCCCCCAGTCATCCCTTCCTGACGAAGAGACCTGCAAAGGCAGCCGCGATTGGCCTCATGCTCCACCTCATCGTCTCCAGTCCGCCGGGGTCTATTTCCTTACTGCCCGAACTTCTGAGCGTCGGCACTTGCTAGCAGAAGACTCCGCCAAGGATTGGTTCCAAGACACCTTGTTGAAGTTGGCCGAGGAGAAAGGCTGGAGGCTCGAAGCATGGTGCATCCTCTCCAATCACTATCACCTCGTCGCACATAGCCCGAAGGACGGCGGCGCTTCCTTGGGGCAGCTAATCCAGCAGCTCCACGGTCTAACAACCAAGGAGCTGAATCGACGCGATGGCATGGAGGGAAGAACGAGGCTTTGGCAAAACTTCAGGGAGACGTTGCTCGTGGAACAAGCCTCCTACCTGGCCCGGCTCCACTATGTGCATCAGAATGCGGTGCATCACCGGCTTGTGAAGACCGGTTCCGAGTGGAAATGGTGTAGCGCCTTGGCATTCAAGAAAGCCGCTACCCCGGCATGGGTGAAGACGGTGGCTAGTTTTAGATATGACCGGATTGCGGAGTTGGATGAGGATGGGTGATGGGTTTGAATGGTTAGACGGGGCTGAGGGGGCGGCTTGGGCGGGCAGTTTGGCGAGGGGCAGCCACACGGGTGCTTCCCTGCAGCAGGGCTGCTGGCTTCGAGCGGCAGCAGGGCTGCCGCAGTCCGGGTCTCCGACTACTGGTGTCGGGGTCTCTGACGACTTGGGCGACGCGGCCAAGTGTTTGAGCCACCCGCGGAGAAAAATTCCCCGCAAACATGACTTTCGCGCGTCACCGCGTCATCGCAGGCCGGTTCCAGCGCCTTTGCGATGCCTCAGGGCTTCGCTGGCCTGACTCACCTTATTCCTTCCAATACTCCTCCACCCACGGTGCGGGGAGCACGCGGTGGTGGATCTTGCCGGTGGTGACGCCGTTGACGGCGTCGGGCGGATCGGGCTTGCCGTGGAAGACGAGGAACTTGGCGCCCTTCGGTTTCTTGGGTGGGACGAAGAGATTGAGCGGGAAGGGCGGCCGGACGTTGAACTTGAAGCTGCGGACCCATTCTTCCGGCCACCAGTAGCGCTCCTTCATGGCGTAGGTGAGGAAGGCCTGCTCGGTCTGGAAGATGGAGCGGTCCTGGGCGCGGTCCATCTCGCGGAGGAAGGTATCGTAGATGTACTGCGACTTGCCGGCCTCGAAGCGGAAGATGGAGGAGTTCCCGATCTCGGGGCGCTTGTTCAGGATCTGTTTCCGGCGCTCCCACCAGTTGTGGATGATGCAGTTCTTGCCCGGCTGGTAGTCGAAGAGGCAGTCGATGTCATCGAGGATGACGAGGTCGAGATCGAGGAAGAGGGTGGGGCCTTCGAGGTTGGCGAAGCCGTCGCGGGTCATCACCAGCTTGAGGAAGACATTTGGCCACTTGGCCTGGGTGACGCCGGGGTTTTCCGGGAAGGGCAGGGTCTCGATGCCTTCGATCAGGCCTTCGGTATTATCTGTGAGGCACACGAAGCGGAAGGGCCGCTTGAGGTGGCGGCCGATCGAGCGGTAGAGGATATTGACGTAACGGGACGGGTATCGCGTCCCCCACTTCATGCAGATGATATTGACGGGTGCTCCGGGCATCGGGTCGTGTGGCGGCCGGGAGCTTGGCGGCCGGGCGGGGCGGGGGAAAGGCGAATCCGACGGGGCCCTCGAAGAGCAGGAACCGCGAATGGACGCCAATGGACGCGAATGGATCCAGAAAGGCGGGGATTCCGGTTGGGTTTGCTGAGACCGGTAGCCTCGGTGCTTGGTCGCCGCTGGGAATTGACCACGGATGTCACGGATGGTTTTGAGGATGCCTTGATCCGTGGCATCCGCGTTATCCGTGGTTCATTCCAGGGCTCACGCCTGCTGGTCGCTGCTGCGCATGAGGATGTCGCCGATTTCGACGTGGGTAGGCGCTTCCAGGATGGAGAGGATAGAGTAGGCGACGTCCTCGGGCTTGAGCATGGTCATGCTTTCGCGGGTCTTGCGGAGGGAGTCCTCGCGGCCGCGGAAGTATTGGTCGAGGAGCGGGGTATCGACGAAGCCGGGGGAGACGCAGGCGACCTGGACGGGGGAGCTGATGGCCTTGAGCTCATTGCGCAGGGCATCGGTCACGGCGCGGACGGCGAATTTCGTGGGGGCGTAGAAGCCACCGGTGGGCGGGACGCGATGGCCGCTCATGGAGGAGACATTGACGATGCGGCCGCCCTGCTTCGGGAAGTGGCGGAGGGAGAGCTGGCAGCAAAGCGCGAGCGCCATGACATTGACGCGCCACATTTCCTCCCAGTCCGCCGGGTTGCCATCGGTGATGCGGGCGAGGTAGGCGATGCCGGCGCAGTTCACGAGCGCATTGATGCGGCCGAGGTGGCTGAAGACCTCCAGCACTTCCTCGCGTTTCGTCAGGTCGGCCTGGATCGGGGCGACGCCCTGCGGCAGGGAATTCGGCCGGCGGGTGACGCCGAGCACATTCGCCCCGCGGTCCAACAGCAATTCGCACAATGCCCGCCCAATGCCACTGGACGCTCCGGTGACGAGGACGATGGGGCCATCTGGGCTGCTCACGCGGGAAAGGTGGCGGGCGCTGGCTGCGGGTCAATTCGAGACATGGGTCACCAGCAAGTTAGATGCCTTTTCCGGCCGGTATTTGGCGGGAGATCCCCGGAAAACCGGGCCGCATGCAAGAAGTCCGGGTGCCCTTGACCACGGGGGCCGGTCTTGTCCATGTTCCCGGCCATGCGCATTTTGACCGGGCTGCAACCCAGCGGAAAGATCCACGTCGGCAACTACTTCGGGGCGATGGAGCCGGCCGTGCGCCTGCAAGATCAGGGCGAGGCTTTCTATTTCATCGCGAACTACCACGCGATGACGACGGTCAAGAGCCCCGCGGACCTGCGCGCCTACACCCGCGAACTCGCTATCGATTTCCTGGCCTGTGGCCTCGATCCCGAGCGTGCGGTGTTTTTCCTGCAGAGCGCGGTGCCGGAGGTGAATGAGCTCGCGTGGATCCTCTCGACGGTGTGCCCGGTCAGCCAGTTGGAGAAGGCGACCTCGTACAAGGACAAGCTCGCGCACGGCTTTTCACCGAGCCACGGGCTCTTCGCTTATCCGGTGCTGATGGCCGCGGACATCCTGCTCTATGATTCGAACCAGGTGCCGGTCGGCAAGGACCAGAAGCAGCATCTGGAGATCACGCGCGACCTCGCGGGCAAGATCAATGAGGCCTTCGGCGAAGGCACGCTGGTGGTGCCGGAGCCGATCATTCGTGAAGCGACGGCGATCGTGCCCGGCCTCGATGGGCAGAAGATGAGCAAGAGCTACGGCAACACGCTGCCACTCTTCGCCGATCCGGCGGAGGTGAAGAAGCTCATCATGAAGAAGCTGGTGACGGATGCGACACCGCTGGAGGATCCCAAGCCGAAGGAGAACTCCACGCTGCTCGCGCTGTATCGCCTGATGGCGAGCGATGCGGATGTGGCGACGATGGAGGCTGACTTCGATCGCGGCGGCGTTGGCTATGGTGACTTCAAGAAGCGTCTGTTAGATGCGTATCTCGAACGCTTCGAGCCGATGCGCGCGCGCCGTGAGGAATTGCAGGCCGATCCGGGATACGTCGATGAAGTGCTTGCGAAGGGTGCGGAGAAGGCGCGTGCCGCGGCGGCGCCGGTGATCGACCGGGTGAGGCGTGCGGTGGGCTTGGCGTGAGCTGAAGCGAGAGGCGGTGAATGAGGCTCGTGTGACACGGCGCTCATGAGTAGGTGTTTCGCGCCGATGAGGCGCGATGCTCCTTGAAATGAGTGCGGAACTTGATGCCTACAAAAAGTTTGTCGACGGGTTGGTAAATTACAAGGGGTCGGTGACCTACATCATCGACGCCTTCGAAACGAAGCGGTGGAATCATCCTCCGTCTGCCATCTTGAACGACCTTCCCGATGAGGTGAGGGAAGCCGTGGTCTCCGTGATGCGGAAGGCCGCAGAGACGGCGATTCACGATGTGCTGGTGCAGATCGTTGATGGAGAATATGCACTCGAACGCGACGGGGTCCGGTTGGCGTGCCGTCCTTTCGATGGGGCGCTGCACGATGATTTTATCGCGCGAGTTGACGGCATTCCATGGCCGGATGAGCACTCGTGACCGGGGTAAATGAATGGGGTGGGGGCGGAATCGGCGAGCCACCGGCGAATGGAGACGCAGGACTTTTTGAAATGAAATGAGGGCTTGGGTGGCCTTTTTAAAAGGAACGGAGGGGTTTCGGAGGCTTCCGGAGGGGGTGAAATTTTTGCTTTGCCAAGCCGCCGGGACGGGCGCATCTTCCCTTTGTCCGATGGACGTGGGCAGCCGCAGGATTTGCAGCCGCCGCCGGGATTGAAAGCCTTGTCGCGATGGTTTCGCACAGGACACGGCATTCCCCAAACCCGGTCCCTTCGTCCCCCTTACTTATTCCCGTACCCTAACAAGGTCATGGCCGGATTGCGGCCGTCTCCTCCGATTTTTCCAAGCGATCCATGGCTGGTCACAACAAGTGGTCCAAGGTCAAGCACATCAAGGCACGCGTCGATGCCATCAAGGGCCGCGTCTTCAGCAAGTGCGCCCATGAAATCGCGCTTGCGGCCCGTGCCGGTGGGGGAGATGTCGGCATGAATCACCGCCTGCGCGCCGCCGTGGACAATGCCAAGGCGGTCTCGATGCCGAAGGATGGGATCGATCGCGCGATCAAGAAGGGGCTCGGCGAACTCGGCGGGGATGCGATCCAGGAGGTGACCTACGAGGGCTACGGCCCGGCCGGCATTGCCTTCATCATCGAGGCGGCCACGGATAATCTGAACCGTACCGCGGCGGACATCCGCGCGATTTTTTCAAAGAATGGCGGCGCCGTCGCCACGCCCGGCAGTGTGTCGTATCAATTCGACCGCAAGGGCGAGATCCGCGTGCCCGCCGCCGGCATCGGCGAGGACCAGATGATGGACGCCGCCATCATGGCCGGCGCCGACGATGTGCAGGGCGATGAATCCGAGCACGTCATCTACACCTCTCCGACCGAACTCGCCGCCGTGGCTTCCGAGCTCCGCAAGGCGGGCTTTGCCATCGCTTCCGAAAAACTCACCTCAGTCCCCCAAACCCCCTCAGTCGTCGCCGATCCGGACATCGCGCGTCATGTGATGAAGCTCTACGACCTGCTCGATGGCTACGACGACACCTTGAACGTTTTCACCAATTTCGAAGTCGCCGACGAGGTTCTCGCGGCACTCGACGCCTAACAATTTTTCTTTCCGCATGAGCGAACACACGACTCAGGACACCGCCGGCTACGAATCTGCCGCGGAGACTCCTTCCGATGCTGCCAAGCCCGCCAAGAAGGCGGCTACGAAGGTGGCGAAGAAGGCAGCCGCCAAAAAGACCGCCGCGAAGAAGACGGCTGCCAAAAAGACCACGGCAAAGAAGGCCGCAAAGGTGGCCGAGGCCGCTCCCGCGCCTGCACCCGTGGCACCACCCGCACCCGTGCAGGCGGTCTTCCAGCTCGAGGAACCGCCCGCACCCAAGGCCAAGGCGGTGAAGACCGCGAAGAAGGCGGCCAAGAAAGCGAAGGCAGCTCCGGTTGAAGAATCCTTTTCCATTGCCGAGCCCGCTCCGGTGAAAGCACCCGCAGAAGCGAAGCCGGTAGCCGCTGAAAGAAATGCGCCTCCCACGCATGCCGAGGAGTGGTCGCCGAGTTCGTCAGAAGCCCACTCAGGCGATTCCAAGCCCGTGACCTTCGGCCGTGTGCCGGGCGGTGGCCCGGTGCATCGCGATGACCGCGGCGATCGCCAGCAGAACCACCCGCAACAACAGCAGCCCCGTCATGAAGGTGGTGGTGGTGGTGGTGGTGGTGGTGGTAATAGCGGTGGCGGTGTCGGTGATCGCACCGATGCCAACCGCGAGCGTCGCAAGCGCCGCCGCAAGCGCCGCCGTGAACGCGACCGCGATGCCCGCCAGGGAGGCGGTGGTGGTGAGCAGGGAGATCGTCCCGAGCGCCACGATCGTCAGCAGGGTGAGCGTCAGGATCGCCAGCAAGGTGAACGCCAGGAGCGGCAGGATCGCCAAGAGCGCCAGCCGATGGCGGAGAGGCAGCGAGCCGAACCGGTCGAGCGTCCGCCTGCCTTCAGCGGCCCGAAGGTCGATGTGGATGGCATGCTGGAACTCGCGCCGAAGGGCTTCGGTTTCCTGCGGGTGCCTTCGAAGAACTTCGAGCAAGCGCGTGATGATGTCTTTGTTTCACCCGAGATGGTTCGCCGCTACGGCCTGCGTCCCGGGGTGTGGATCCATGGCATTGCCCAGGAGGGATCGCGCGGACAGCAGCTGGTGGAGCTTACCACCATCAATGGCTTTTCACCCGATGAGGCGAAGAAGTTCCCGGCCTTCGAGGAGCTCAAGGCGGTCAATCCGAGCAAGCGCATCTCCTTCGAAACGACGCCCGATCGCTACACCACCCGCGTGCTGGATCTGATGGCACCGGTCGGTCGCGGCCAGCGTGGCCTGATCGTTTCGCCGCCACGCTCTGGCAAGACCACGCTGCTGCTTCACATCGCTGAGGCCGTGCGTGAGCTTCACGATGAGACGCTGCACCTGATGATCCTGCTGGTGGATGAGCGGCCGGAAGAAGTCACCGAATTCCGCCGCACGCTGCCGGGCGCCGAGATCTACGCGAGTTCGAATGACGAGGGCGCGCGCAGCCACTGCCGCATCGCCGAGATGTGCATCGAGCGCGCGAAGCGCCTGGTGGAAGGTGGCAAGCATGTCTTCCTGCTGATGGATTCCATCACGCGTCTCGCCCGCGCCTACAATGGCAACGCGGGTGGCGGTCGCGGTCGTGGCATCGGCAGCGGTGGTGTCACCGTGGGTGCGCTGGAAGTTCCGCGGCGCTTGTTTGCTGCCGCGCGCAATACGCGTGATGCGGGTTCGCTGACGATCCTTGCCACCGCCTTGATCCAGACGAACAGCCGCGCGGATGAAGTCATCTTCCAGGAGTTCAAGGGCACCGGGAACATGGAGCTCGTGCTCGATCGCAAGATCGCCGAGAACTACGTCTACCCGGCCGTGGACATCTTCAAATCCGGCACTCGCCGTGAAGAGCTGCTCCTTCCGGAGCACATGCTTCACAAGATTCACCTGATCCGCCGCGGCCTCTCGGGGCACCGGCCGGTCGAGGCGATGGAGCGGCTGCTGTTCTTCCTGAAGAAGTTCCCGAACAACCCGAACATGCTGCTCGGGATTAAGGGCTGAACTTCATCTGGTTGACTCTTCCGTCCCAACGGGACGATTCATAAAAGCCCGGCACGAAGTGCCGGGTGATGCAGTCGAGGGATTGGTCTCCCAACGGGAGACTTCATGTGGGGTGAGGCGGACTTGTCCTGGAGCTGATGCGAGAGCTTCTTGATGGTTTTTCTTACTCTGAAGATGGATACAGCCGTTAGACGCATGATGCGTCCCTGTAGGACGCCATGGCATCTGGCCGTTTACCCGGCACTTCGTGCCGGGCTGTTATGAGCCGTCCCGTTGGGACGAAGAATGAGCCTTACCGTTGGGACTACGAATGGCTCCGGCAAATCCCGATCTCATCGGCATTAAAGAGGCAAGCCATGAGCCTCCTCGCCTCGGTCCTTTCGTTCTTCTGTTTCCTCGCCGCCACCGTCGTGATGACCCCGGCGATGGGAGAAGATGGTAGCATGGGTTTTCTGACGGAGAATCTGCCCGCGACGATTTTCGGGGCGTCGGGATTTCTTGTGCTCGCCGGGACGGTGTTTGCGTCACGAACCAAGGCACCATCCGGTGACCCGGCACCGGTTCCAACGAGCGCGAAAACTTCGAATTGCCCCGCCGTGAATCCCGGTGAAAATGCCGGCCGTGCCTGACACCATTGAAGCCGAGGTGCTGGAGATCGACGGCAAGCTGCCGCCGCCTCCGCATCAGCCCGAACCGCCGCGCCGGGATGACCCATGGCAGGCGATGCGTGGGCGGGTGATCAAACTCGACCGCCGCTGGTGGCCGCTGTGGGTGGTGCTCGGAATCATCGCCCTCGTTTTGGCTCTGACCGTCGGCGTGGTGGTCGCGGCGGTGATGATCGTCTTTAAGATCATCGGCAGCGTGCTCCGCCTCCTGGTCGGCGGGGGTGGGGGAGGAAATCAGGCCGGAACTTCGCTCTCGCGGCGGTCCTAACGGGCCCTTGTGGAGAAATCCCCATGTTATTCACAATCCTGGTGGGGAGAAAACCCGCTTGTTAAGCGGGTTTGGTGGCAAAATGCATACCTGCTATTACAGCCTGAATTGGGCATGGCTGCCGGTGGTGGGAAATTGTGAATAACTTGTGGGTAATACGTGTGAAACGGATCTGTAACTTTGTAAAATGCTCGATGGTAGTGACTTGCGATGAATTTCGGATTCGCGGTGCTGCTGGAGGGCGGTGAACAAAGTCGGGTATTTGATTGACCCGTCACGGTTCGGCACTTTTCCGGGAGTCCTTTTCTAGCAGAACCTTGGTGCGAGGCATGCTTTTTGCCCGAGGGGAAAATCAGACGATCTCCCAGGTTATTCACAAATGTGGCAGGAATTGGGGAAATCCCAGCTTCCTTGCGCGATTGGTGGATATGTTTTCCCCCTTCATTGTGATGATTTTCCGGGCCGGTGGGCTTTGCGGACAGGAGCGGGCGAGGTGCCCACGAGGTTTGTCAGCAGATCCCTCTTAAGAAGTATTCCTGAAAGATGCGCTCTCCCGCCATCGTCCCCGCCGGGGCATGCGCCTACGACCTTTTGTTCACCCTTCTGAGCCATTGCCAATCCGTCGCTCGCCGCTAGCGTCGCCCGCGATGAAAGCTCGCCTGCTCTGGGCCTCCAGCCTGCTACTTGCCACCGGTTCCTCCATGGGAGCCACGAAAGTGCTCCAAGCCTTCGAGGGCGACGGCTACGGGGACTGGAAAACGGAAGGGACCGCCTTCGGTCTGGCCCCCGTTTCCGGCAAGATGGATGGGCTCAATGCGGAACTGACCGGCTATTCCCAGGAGTCGCTGGCCTGTTCGGCGAACGGTGGCGACGTGGCGAAGGGCTCGCTGACCTCCCCGGACATCAAGATTTCGGAAAACTACATCTGTTTCCTCATCGCTGGCGGCAAGCACCCGGGCAAGACCGCCGTGCAACTGCTGGTGGATGGCAAGGTGGTCCGCGAGGCCACCGGCCAGGATTCCCTGCAGTGCCGCACCGAGGTGTGGGATGTGACCGAGTTCAAGGGCAAGAACGCCAAGATCCGCCTGCTGGATGATGAAGAGGGCCGCTGGGGCGTCATCGCTGCCGACCAGTTCGTGATGACGGACTACGCGAACTACAAGTTCCCGCCGACCACCAAGGACGGCAAGGCCCACACCGCAGGACTCGTCGCCACCGATGTTATCCCCGGTCTGACCGTGCCGCGTGGCACCAAGGTCTCGATCGTGGCCGACTACAAGAACGGCGGCGTGACCTCGCCGACCGCGCTGGCCTTCGGCGAAAAGGGCGAGATCTACGTGGCCGAGACCACGCGCTTCCGTCACGGCGTGCCGGACAATCGCGACCACCTTTACTGGTATCTCGATGACATTTCCTCCCACTCCACCGACGACCGCCGCAAGCTCCACGAGAAGTGGAAGGACAAGGAGGAGAATACCTCGATCAAGTTCCTGACTGAAAAGGCCGACCGCGTGCGCGTGCTCTCCAAGCCGGGTGCCGATGGCAAGTCCGCCACCAGCGAGCTCTTCGCGGATGGCTTCAATGATGTGCTCGATGGTCCTGCGGCGGGTGTCTTCGAATACGACGGCACCACCTACGTCGCCTGTATCCCGAACATCTGGGCGCTGCGCGACAAGGACGGCAATGGCAAGATCGACAAGCCGGACGAGCGGCAGAAGCTCTTCGAAGGCTTCGGCGTGCGCGTGTCTTTCTCGGGTCACGACCTGAATGGCTTCGCGCTCGGACCGGATGGCCGGCTCTATGGCACGCTCGGTGACCGCGGCATGAATCTCACCACGCGGGAAGGGGTTCACTACGAGTATCCCGACCAGGGCTGCGTCTTCCGCTTCGATCCCGATGGCTCGAACTTCGAAGTCGTTCACACCGGCCTGCGCAATCCGAAGGAGATCGCCTTCGATGAGTTCGGCAATGCCATCTCGGTGGACAACAACTCCGACCAGGGTGACCAGGCGCGCGTGGTCTACGTGATGGATGGCGCGGACTCGGGCTGGAGCATGGAGCACCAGGCGCTGCACAGCTTCCACCGCCAGATCGGCATGGAGGAGCGCCCGCCGAACCGCTGGATGGAAGAGCAGATGTGGGCACCGCTGAATGACAAGCAGCCGGCCTACATCCTGCCGCCGGTGGCGAACCTCACCTCCGGTCCCTCCGGTCTGACCTACTATCCGGGTACCGGTTTCCTCGAGGAAGAAGCGGGTCGCTTCCTAATCTGCGACTACCGCGGTGGCGCGGCGAATTCCGGCCTGTGGTCATTCAAGGTGGAGCCTTCCGGCGCCTACATGAAGATGACGGACTCGCGCCAGTTCAACTGGGGTGCCGCCGTCACCGACGTGGAATACTCCTACGATGGTAGGCTGATGGTGACCGACTTCATCACCGGCTGGCAGTCGCATGACGATGGCCGCGTCTACGCGCTCACGGCCGACAAGCCCTTCCGCGCCGAAGAGGCAGCACAGACGGCCGAACTGATCGAGGCCGGCATCGACAAGAAGCCGGTGCCCGCGCTGGAGAAATTGCTTTCCCATCCCGACATGCGCGTCCGCCTGCGCGCCGAGATCGCATTGACCCGCAAGGACGGCGGCTTCGACGTGCTGGCCAAGGCCGCGAAGGAGGGCAAGGACCGCCTCACGCGCCTGCATGGTGTCTGGGGCCTCGGTATCGTGGCTCGCCGTGGTTCGGCGGCGCTGCCGGTCGGTGCTGGCGATGGTTTCGGCAAGGTTCCCGACAAGGCGACGCGTGACAAGGCGCGCGCCGCGCTGGTGCCGCTCCTGACCGACAAGGACGCGGAAGTCCGCGCACAGGCCGTGAAGGTGCTCGGCGAATCCGGCCTCAGTGGCGCTGGCTTGCCGCTGATGGCATTGATCGCCGATGAGTCGCCGCGCGTGCGCTCGTTTGCCGCCATCGCGGCCGGCCGCATGAAGGAGACCGGAACCCTTTCCCAAGTGTGGGATATGCTCGCCCAGTCGGATGACGTGGCGCTGCGCCACGCGGGTGTCTTCGCGCTCAGCAAGCTTTGCACTCCCTCGCAGCTTGTCTCGCTCAGCCAGCACAAGTCCGAGCGGGTCCGGTTGGCTGCCGTCATTGCACTGCGTCGCCTGAAGGATACGGCGGTCGTGGCGTTCCTGCGTGATCGCGATCCGAAGGTCGCCCGCGAAGCGCTGGAGGCGATCCACGATACCAGCATCGAAGGCGCACGCCCGGCCGTTGCCGAACTGCTGGATGCACCGCCCGCCTGGATCAGCCCCATGGACTGGCGCCGTCTCCTGCACAGCGCGCTGCGTCTGGGCGATGAGAAGAACCTCCACCGCGTGATTGCGGTCGTCCTGGATGACAAGGCTCCGGATGCCTCCCGTGCCGAGGCGCTGCGCCTCGTCGGCCTGTGGAGCAAGCCACCCCTGGTCGATCAGTCGCTCGGCCACGTGGCTCCGCTGAGCGAGCGCGATCCGGCGATGGTCCGCAAGGTCCTCACTCCGGAACTCAGCAAGCTGCTCCAGCTTCAAGGCAAGCTCGCCGAGCCCGCGCTGGCACTGGTGAAGAAGTATGAGCTCGATCTTTCCAAGGTCGATGATGCCACCCTCAAGGGTCTCGTCATGAATCAAAAGCTGCCGGGTGCCGCTCGTTCCGAAGCATTGGAACTGTATGCGACCCGCAAGCCGGCGGGCTTCGATCAACTGCTGGGAGAACTTGCCAAGGGCCAGAATGACGACCTCGCGATCGGCGCGATCAAGAAGCTCGCCGCTTCGCATCCGGCTGCCGCATTGGAATCGCTGAAGGCCGCCACGTCTAACAACAGCGCCCATCGCCAGCAGGAAGCCTGGAAGGTCGCGGGCGATCTGAAAGTTCCCGGTGCCGAGTCGTTGTTCGTTGCTGGCCTGGATCAGCTGAAGGCCAAGTCCGGTGCCACTCCTTCCACGCTGGAACTGCTCGATGCCGCTGCCAAGCGCACCGAGCCCGAGGTGAAGAAAGCGCTGGAAGGCTACAAGGCCGCCATCGCTGCATCCACCGATCCGCTGACCCCTTACCTCGGTTCGCTGCTCGGTGGCGATGAGGACAAGGGCGGTCAGCTCTTCGAGTCCCACCCGGCCGGCCAGTGCATGCGCTGCCACTCCGCAGGCGGCGGTCACGGTGGTGGCGATGCCGGTCCGAACCTCGAAGCAGTCGGCAAGCGCGGCGATGCGAAGTATTTCCTCGAGTCGCTCATCAATCCGAACGCCAAGGTAGCCATCGGCTTCGGCATCTCCAGCGTCACGCTCAAGGGCGGCAAGAACGTCGCCGGCATCCTGCTGGCCGACGACAAGGACAAGGTCGACATCGATAGCAACGGCAAGGTCCTGCGGGTCCGCCGCGGCGATATCGAGAGCATGACCCCGCCGGTCTCGGCAATGCCGCCGATGGGGGCGATGCTGAGCGCCTCCGAGCTCCGCGACGTGGTTGCCTGGCTCGGCAGCCGCAAGGGCAAGGACCCGGAGCCGAAGAAGCGCCCGGAGCCGGAAGTGGTGACGCCTTGATCGATCATTGATCGTCTTCTCACAAAGCCTGGTCGCGTGTCGGCCAGGCTTTTTGTGTTCTAACAAGGTGTGGGAAATCGACTTGGTATCTCCCCGCGCTGTAGGGAAGATACGGAACGTGAGCGACAATCCCTACCAAGCGCCGGCCGTTCAGGAAGTCGTGGCACCGGCCGTGCCTTTGACCGATGCTGAAGCGATCCGGACCAAGCACCTCAAGCATGAGGCGTCGCTCAAGGCGATCGGGTTCCTCTACTTCCTCGGCGCGGTGCTCGTGGCGGTCTCGCTGGTGGGACTGATCGCGGTGTATGGAAGGATGAGGACAAGTTCGGAAAGCGCGCTGGGCAGCTGGGATTGGAGCGTGATGGGCGCTCTTGTCGCGATCTGCATCGGGCAGTTCGTGGCAGGGTGGGGACTTCGCAAGCTCAGGCCATGGGCGAAGATCCCCGGTGCACTGGTGGCGGCGATCAGCATGATCAAATTCCCGGTCGGCACGGTGATCGGTGCCTACGTCCTCTATCTGATTTTCTGCCCCAAGGGGCGCACCGTCCTGTCCCCGGCCTACGCGGAGATCGTCGCGCAGACGCCCCACCTTCGCTACCGGACCCCGCGATGGATCTGGATTCTGTTGGCGGTGGTGGTGCTGCTGTTCCTCGGATTGCTGTTCTTCGGGGGTGTCGCGCCCAGCCGGCGGTAGCACGAACTGAGGGATTGGCGAAATCGCCAACGTCTTGCATGATATGCCCATGCAGCCCCCCGATGTCAGTCGCTTGCAGGTCATCGGCCCGATCGGTGCCGGTGCCTGTGGCCGGGTCTATCGGGCGCGCGATGAGATCGGCCGGGAGCTGGCGGTGAAGGTCTTCTCGCCCGCGGCGGTCAATCCCGGGTTGCTGGAGGAGTCGTCGCTGCGGCTGGAGGCCCGCGGCTGGCCGGCAGGGGTGCTGGAGGCGCTCAGCGAGGACTATCGCGGCAAGCAGCTGCTGCGGGTGACGGCCTTCCTCGCCGACGAGGTGGAGGGGCAGCTGGTGCCGCGGTCGCTGCAGCATCGCTTGGCCCGGTTTCCCGGTGAGGATTCCTGGCCGGTGGTGCTGGAGATCCTGCGGGCGCTGGCCGCGATGCATGATCGCCAGGTGGCGCATGGCAACCTGAAGCCGGGGAATGTTTTCTTCGATGACGATGGCAAGGTAGTCCTGACCGACTGGACGCTGGGCAACATGCCGGGGATCGGCGCTCTCGAATACACGGACGCGATCCTCTATCAGGCTCCCGAGCAGCTTCGCGACCCGGCCGGTTACCTGCGTGAGAAGGGCTACCGCTGGGATGTCTTTGCGTTCGGGGTGATGGCCTACCGGCTGGTCACCGGGGCGTTTCCGCGGTGCACGGAGACCTTCGATGAAGTCGCTCCCGAGCCGGGCCTGACGCGGCGCGAGGGGATCGCCGCGAACCTGAAGAGCATCGCCCGGATGATCGAGTCGCGGCCGGGCGTCGCGTGGCCTGATGCCGCGGCGAATTCGCTGGAGGCGGCCTATCGCTCCTTGCTCGACCGATGCCTTTCGCTCGACCCCTCGGTGCGCCCCGCGAATGCCGGGGAGCTGCTGCGTGGCTTCGAGCAAGCGGAGCGGGCTGCGGCCGAGGAACAGATGCGGGATGCCTTGCTCGACCAACATCGCCGGGCGCGTCGCAGTTCGTGGCGGGCGCACGTGGCCAGTGGCCTGATGGCGGCGGCAGCGCTGGTGTTTTCCATGCTCTGGAATGTGAAGAGCAAGCAGCTGGAATCCGACGAGCAGGGACACCGCACCGAGATCGCCCGCCTCACCGCGGAGAAAAAGGTGGCGGAGAGCGGCAAGTCCGAGGCGACCGAGGTGCTGGACCGCGAACGCAAGGCTCTCCAATACGAGAAGGATCTCTGGCTGGCGCGACTGGAAGAGTCCCGGGCGACCGGCGACCACCTCTTCGCATGGGCGATGGAAAAGGGGAACCGGAACCTGCCGCCGCTCGACGGACGGGACCAGCGGCTGACCCGTCTGGAGCACTACTTCCAGGATTTCATCACCCGCACCGCCGAGGTGGATGCCCTGAAGGAAGAGCGGGCGCGGGCACGGCTGCAATTGGCGGAAGTATCGCTGGCCCGTGGCGAGCCGAAGGTGGCGGCGCAGCGCCTGGAGGAGGCGATGGCCACCACCAATGACCTGCCCGCCGGTGCCGATCTTGACTTGCGGCTTGCGACCGATCGGCTGCTGCTGGCGTTGCTGCTTCAGGACCGGAATGACGATGCGACGGAGGCGGCCTTTGTCTCCGCGCGCAAGTCGCTGGAAGCGGTGCCCCAGGCGGCGGCGGATGCGGATCGGGTGCAGCAGTTGCTGGCGATCTTGGATTTCCACGAGTCGAAGCTGCTCGCGGCGGAGGGGAAGGATGATGCGGCGCTCAACCAGCTTCATCGTGCGACGCAGACCTTGTCGCGTCTTTCGGAACAGCGGCCGGACGTGGTGATCCTGCGCTCGGAACTCGCAAGCTGCTTCATGGACTCCGCCACCATCCTCGATGGCATTGGCGAGATGGGGAGCGCGCGCGAGGTCAGGGAGATGGCGGCGACGAAGCTCTTGGAACTGCTGGAGAAGGATCCGCGGAATCTGGATCTGAGGCTGGAGCTGGCCGGGTGCTATGGCGGCATCGCGGAAGCGGCGATCCTCTCCGGCGATGTGGCTCTCGCGGGCTCGATGTCAAAGGCGGCGGTGAAATTGCTGGAAGAGCTAATGGGCCAGCAACCCGAGCGGGCGGAAGTGAGGTCGATGCTGGCCGGCCAGTATGGACTGACGGCGGACATGATGCGGGATCGCGGGGAGGCCCAGCAGGCGCGCAAGCTGGTGGATCAGGCGCTCCTGCTGGTAGAGCCGATTGCGATCGGCGACACGGGGAAGCCGATGGCCCGCTACCGGTTGGCACTACTGCTCCAGCAAAAGGGCCGCTTGGCTGGCACCGACGGCGACCGGGAAGGGGAGATCGACTTTTATACCAAGTCCGCGGACTTGCAGCGGAAGCTGCTGACGACGGACGACTACGGGGTGGTGCGCGCCGAGCAGGTCCGGCGGACGCTGGGCTACGTGCTCGGTGATCTCGGCCACGCGGCCCAGCTCGCCAAGAAGCCGGAGCTTGCCCAATCGGCCTTCGGCGAGGCCGTCGCGGTGTGGACCCAGCTGAACCGGGATCGCCCGCACAATGAGGAGTACGAGGGCTGCCTGACGTGGAGCCAGGCGCGCCTCAAGGGGCTGTAGTCGACCATGGTATCGGGATTTACGCACGATCCGGCCGATTTTGGGGCTTGATGGAGCGCGCTGGTCGGGGCTCTCTCAGCGCGGTGCAACTTGACCGTCACGTTTTGCGGAATGTTTCGCGGTCCTTTTACCTGAGTCTGCGGCTGCTGCCGGAGCCGATGCGGCCGGCGACGGCCACGGGCTACCTGCTGGCACGGGCCAGCGACACGCTGGCGGACACGGCGGAGGTGCCGGTGGATGACCGGCTGGAATTGCTGGATGGCTTTGCCGACGAACTGCGCGGAAAGGGTGCTGACTGGCGGTCACGGAAATTGCAGGCGTTTGCCGAAAAGCAGACGCATGCCGGAGAGCGCGTGCTGCTGGAGCGGTTGGACGAGTGCTTCGCGATGCTGGGTGCGCTGGATGGCCTGCAGGCGGACGCGGTGCGTGAGACGCTGGCTACGATCATCAGCGGACAGCGGCTCGATCTGGTGCGCTTTGAAGAAGCCAGCCGCCTCCGGCCGGTGGCGCTGAAGAACGAGGAGGAATTGGAAGACTACTGCTACCGGGTCGCCGGTTGTGTGGGTGCCTTCTGGACGCGCATCGGACTGCTCACCATGGGCAGCCGGTTCTCCGATTCGAATCCAGATGACCTGCGCGACCTCGGCGTGCGCTACGGGATGGGTCTCCAACTGGTGAACATCCTCCGCGACTTGCCGGAAGATCTTTCCAATGGCCGCTGCTACTTGCCAGCGTCTGATCCGGACAACCGGGAACAGATGGCGGCGCTGCGGAAGGAGTGGCTGGACCACGCGGCGGTGTGGCTGGAATCCGGCCGGCGCTATGCTTCACGATTGAATCACTGGCGCGTGCGCGCGGCATCCGTGCTGCCCGCCTTGATCGGCGAGGATACCATCGGGCTGCTGGAAGTGGCTTCCGCGGAGGAGGAGAAGGTGAAGGTCACCCGTAAACAAGTCAGGCGCGCCGCGTGGCGCGCCTGCTGGTGGCCCAAAGGGCCGGTGAAGCGTTAGAGCGTCAGGGAGTGGCCCCCGGCGGTTTCTCCAGCCACTGCGGGCTATCGTTGAAGTATTTCACCGACGGCTGCTTGAAGCGTGGATCGATCAGGGTGACGACGATTTCGCGGCGCTGGTCGCTGGCCTTCCAACTCGCCGAATAGCCCTTCACCCAGCTTCCGTTTCCGCTGAGGAATTCCACGGCCACGGGATACATGTTGTACTCGTCGACCTTGGTGGACTGCGGGAAAATAGCGTGCTTGTCGGTCGGGATCTGCGGCGTGGTGGTACCGGAGATGACGAAGCGCACGGGCACGGCTGCGAGATTGATCGCGCGGACCGAACCGAGCTTGAAGGTCGTCAGGTCGTCATCATAGGCGCGCATGATGTAGGGCGGCTTGCCTTCTCCTTCCGGGCCCGGGGTGAGCACGAAGAGCTGGCGGTCCGACTTGGCGAGCGGGGCCTTGGCGGCAATCACCGGCTTGGTGGGGTCGCCCTTGATGTAAAGCACCGCGTCAGTGGTCGCGAAGGTCGCCTCGATCACCGGTGAAGGACCGGAGGTATAGAGCGGCAGCGTGGTCGCGGCCTCGCCCGCCTTGGCGGCAGGCAAGACGACTTCGTTGACGGATCCCGAGTAATCCAGACACAAGGTGCGGAAGGAGACCTTGCGGCCATCGGCAAAGGCCGAAGAGGCGGACAGGGCAAGGGCGAGGAGCGGAAGAAGACGCATCGTCATCATGGCAGGTTGGCGATTCCACATCGCGCTTCACACTTCATCCGGGTGGAGCCAGCGGAATGCAACCACGGAAAAGCGCCGGCCGAAGGACTTGTTCGCCTGGGTGGTGGCGACCAGTTCCGGCTTGTCGGTTTGGTCGACATATTCCGGGAAGCGCTGCACGGTCGCTTCGCACCAGGCGCGGGCCAACACCTGGCCATCCTTGTCGCGGGCGTCGCCAAAGGCACGGATGCGGAAGGTATCCGAGCGCACGGTGGTGAAGGAGCCGATCGCCGAGAGCAGGTCACCCTGGGAGATTTCGCCTGGCGCGCCGGCACCGGTATTGGTGCCGATCACGGCAGCCGCATTTTTCCAGCCGTAGTTCGCCACGTCGTTGGCGCCGATCACGGTAGCATTGGCTTCCATGATCTGGTTGAACCTGGCGTGATCGATGGCCGCTTGCAGGGCACCTTTCTGGCCGAGGTCGCCGCTGGCCAAGCGCCGGTTCACGAAGTCGGACATCGAGAGGAAGGGGCCGCGCTCGCGCACTTCGATGACGATCTGCTCGGCAAGCGCGTCGATTTCAGCGGTGCTCAGCTTCCGGTAGCTGTTCCACAGCTGGTTCTTGATTTCGCGGCCTTCCTTGAGTCCACCGACGGGGCGGCGCATGCGCAGCATGGGGACATCGTCGGCGGTCTTTTCCAGAGCACCCGATGCGAGGGGGATGGAAGAGTCGGAAAGGGCGCTCAGCACCGAGATCCAAGCGGCCTTGGAGACGCTGTTCACGTTGAAGCCGCCCTTGGTCATGATGTAAGCGGCGGTCCTGGCGCCGTTGCGCTCGGCGATGGCGTCGGTGGCAGCATCCTTGGCCGCGGTGCCAGCCGTCAGATAAGGCTGGTTACGCGGGTTGGGGAGATTCTTCTCGCCGTTGAAGAACGCGCTGGAAAGGGCGGTCTGGGTCTGGGCGTCGCTGCCGGTGAAGGCGGTGCCCTGCAGGGTCGCGAGGGTGGAGAACCAGTAGCGGTCCCACAGCGCGTCATTGGCGAGCCAGGAATGGTCCAGCATGATCCGGCTGGTGTCCGGCGCGAACTTCACTGATGCGACCGGGATCGCCGGATGAGCGCGGGACTCGCCGACGGAGTAGGTGAAATAAGGCGCGGCACCGAGGCTGGCGGCATTCGCGTGGCGCATCTGGGCGATCGACTGCCACGGGGCTTGCGGGATTTCGTAGATGCTGGCGCTGGTGGAGCCGTTGTTCGTATCGTGACCGCCGAAGAAGTAGCCTTTCACGCCGTCAGTCTGGAATCCCAGGCTGGAGGGGAAGGGAGTCAGCACGAACTCAAGCGGGCTGGAACCCTGGCTGGCCGAGGTGGTGAAATCGCAGGTCGCCATCTGGAAGGTCAGGCCGGTGTCAGCGACCGGACGCGACTTGGTGAAGGAGTCCCGGGTGGTCTTGCCACTGAGGCTGAAGATCGCGAACGGACGAGCGTGGGTATACTTTTTGATCGGCTGCGTGTTCGGCTCGTAGAGACTCAGGGAAGTCTGGGGAAGGTCTCCCGTTCTCGGATAGGTCTCGGGGAATGTCCGGGGAAGCGGGAAACGCGGTGACGTTCCTTCTTCCAGGATCGCCTTCAGGCGGGCCTCATCCTTGAAGAAAACCTGGGTGGTCGAGTAGTTGTTCGTGGTGTTGCCGGGCGTCAGGCGCATCGTCACCGAGAACTTGTTGGTCGGCGTGCTTGCCTGAGCCTTCGGTGCGTATTTGACGCTGACCTGTTCGCCGTCCTTGAGGGGGATGATTCCTTCGCCGGTGCGCGCGGTAAGCCATGGCTGGCGATTGGTGGCGGCCAGCCAGTCGACATCATAGCCGATGCCGTCGTTGGGGCCGGTGATCATGCCGGGCATGATGCGGTTGCCCATCTGGGTCTTATCATTGCGCCAGTCGAACATCATGGTGCCATCGGCACCGGTTCCTGCGGATTCGTTGGCCCAGGTCCAATCCGGCGGGAACGGCTTGCCAAAGATCCGCGTTTCGCCCGCACCCATCACGACTTCACGGTTGGCGGTGAGGTCGCCGGTGAGGAGGAGCTTGAAGATCTTCTTGGTCGAGCCGTTCTCCTTGTTCACATAGAGCTGGTTGAAGGCTTGGATGTTCGAGGTGGCGGGCTGGCCTCCGACAAAGAACTGGAAACCCATCGGAAGGTCCTCGAATTCGAGCTCCAGCTGGGTGAAGCGGAGCGGCACGTTGTAGGGATTGTGCAGGGTGATGACCGGCAGGTACATCAGGTGAAGCATCTTGGGGTAGCCCGCGGCTCTCAGGCCATCGGCACGGCCACCGTGCACGTCACGGGTCATCATGCTGAAGACGATGTCCACCTTGGCGATGGTCGGCATGATGACCGACTCGGTGAGGGTGGCCATGTTTGGCTCATAGCGGTTGTCGCGCAGCGTGCGGTCGGAGACCGTGGCGAGGCGATAGCGGCTGCTGACGTAGCTCTTCAGGCCGTCCTTCGGGTTGTCGTTGGCGGTGGTCCGCTGATAGAGCCGGTAGTAGTGCTGGTAGATGCCCCACAGCGGATCGGCCGCGGTGGATCCGCCGAATGGAGCGGTGGTGCTGGAGTAGACGCGCTTGCTGGCGTAGTCGGTCGGCAGGGTGGCATTGTCGAAGAGGACGCTGAGGTCCGTCTTCAGGCCGCCGTTTGCGACGTCGGCCTGAACCGAATTCGAAGTCACGCTGAAGTCGTGGAAGTAGCGGCCGAAGGTCTCCTTGTCGGAGGACATCAAATTGACTTCATCCACGCTGACCAGTTTCGGCAGGGTCTCGTTTAGTGTGGCGGCTTCACCGTTGAGGTTTTCCAAGCCCTTGTTCTTCCCTGCCTTGTTGCGGGGCGAAGAGCCGACGCGCATGATATTCTTGCCGAGACCGGTAGTGGAGGTGTCCTTGTCGGGAAGGAGGTCGATGCGGCCTTTGACCCCTTCGTCCAGCGCCACCCAAGCGATCGAACCGGCGTCCGGCGTGCCCTTCTGGCCGACGCTGACGATGGGTGCCTTCACCTGGCGGTCCGTGGAACCCGAGCCAAGGCTGCCTTCACCCACCATTGTTTCCATGGGCGAGGCGCTGCCCGGCATTTCCGAAGGATCGACGTTCGAAGGGAAGCTCGGGGCCGACGTCATGTAGCCGGCGAAATGGTTCTTCTTTTCCGACTTGTAGTCGCCAGAGCCATCACTCGGCGGACGCCACGACTTCCAAACGCCGGCGACTCCCTGAGGATTGGTGGCCGAGACGAGATTCGCCGGGGCGGAGATCCGTTGGTCGGGGCCGGCAGCCTTTTGCAGCTGGCCGAGCGCCAGCATTAGCGCGAGCCGCGCATTGCCCTTGGCAGTCTGCATGGCCTCCGTGTGGGCGGAGGCCCGCATCGAGACCGATGACAGGGTTAGAAGGCCCACGGCGAGCACCGTGATCAGGACCATCAGGGATAAAGAGACGATAAGAGCAAAGCCCTGCTGTCGCCTGAAGCGATGCTTTGCACTGAATGGCTTTTTTTCGTCAAAAGAAGTGGGTTTCATGACGTTCGATAGTGAATAATTGCTGCGGCACCTGATTTTGTAAATACAAAACGTGTAACCTACCCCAATGGGGGAGTGCCGGCTTGGGTTTCCGCACAATCCGAAATGTCGTCGGAATGCCCCTAGATGACAAAAAAGTGAAAGATTGCCACGCCGCTGGCGGCTTACCCTGTTAACCCGCTCCGGACCGCTTGATTACCAGCGGCCGATGACTGCGGCGGGGACCACGACGGTCATTTCGCCCGCCCGGACATCCTTTTTGGCGATGTTTGCGGTGGGCACGAGCGCTTCCAAGCAGGGGGCGGGCTGTCCGGCTGCGGCTAGCACGGGGACGGCTGGCAGTCGGAACTCGCCTTGGCCGCGCTTTCCTCCCCATGGATCGAGGTAGGCAAAGCCGAAACTCATCTCATCGTTCCCCAGCTTCCGTGGAACGGCTGTGACCGTCACGAAGTGGCCCTGCAGCGGGATCCATTTTCCGCCGCGGAGGGCGAAGCGGCGGAGGCTGAGGAGCGGGGGGATGCCTTTGGAAAGGGACTTTTCCAAGCGCTGGTGGGTGCGGCGGAGCAAGGCCGCCTGCGTTTCGCCGCGGCGTGTGAAAAGATCCTCGTGGATGACTGCGGGCAGGTAGAGAGGCCGCGTCATTTCATTGGTCGCGGCGACGAGGTCCTCGACATTGATCCCGGCGTTGGTCCAACGCTTGCGGCCCTTCAGGGTTTCCGAGGGAAGCAGGCCATGGAGGCGTATCCACTGGCCCAGTTGCTCGCGGTCGGTGGTGCCTGTTAGAGACGAGGCAGCGCGTTGCCAGGCGTCATTGCCGGAGCGGAAGGAGGATAGCAATGCAGCCGGTCCGCAGGCGTTGCCGGAGATGGCGAGCTGGTTGACCGGGGTGGCGTCCGACTTGGGGGCTTCCCGCATTTCGCCTGCATGGCAGCAAGCGATCAGGGCGAAGAAAGCGACCTCAATTCGTCGGCGGAACGTAAACATCGGACCGCTTGTTGTTAGACGGTTTCACGTCGCTGGTGCTACTCGAAACGCCTGAAACAATCGTCGCGCCACCGTTCGCCAAGCTGAGTGGCAGGGTGAAGGTCTTGATGTCGCCTGCCGGGAGAGTGGTGATGATGTAACTGGAGGTGGAACCGTTGACGGTCACTTGCACGGGAGCATTGACCATGGTGGCGGTGCCGCGGTTTTCCACAGTCACTTGGAGCACTGGCTGGCCATTGGCACCGGTGGTCACGTAGTTTGATGCGATGGCTGCATCGGTGACTCCGCCCTGGCCCGAGCGGAAGATGCGGCCGACGTCCACGGTGCCGCCGCCGTAGTAGTCGTCGTCACCCGGTGCGCCGGACTCGTCCAGGTTGTCGACCACCATCTTGTAGGCCTTCTGGGCCGTGAGGCGGGTGCTGCCGGAGGACATGGTCGCTGCCAGCACGCCGACGCCGATGGGTGAACTCGCGGAGGTGCCGGTGAAGTAGATGTTTTGATCGCCAGTCCACGCGGTGACGAGGTCCAGTCCCGGAGCGCTCATGGTAACCGAACCGGTATTGGAGAAATTCAGGTGATTGCCTGCGGCATCGACCGCACCGACACCGACGACGCCCGGATAGGCGGCGGGGAAGGCGACCTGGTCGTAGCCTTCGTTTCCGGTGGAGGCGTAGATGATCACGCCGGCCTTCTGGGCAGCTTCCACGGCTTGGCGAAGCAGGGTGGAATTGCCGTAGGAGCCCATCGAAATGTTGATGACGTCCACGCCGGAATCGACGGCGGCGAGAATGCCTTGGGCGAGCAGGAAGCTGTTGGAGGTGCCCTCGTCATTGGCGACGCGCCACGAGAGCAGCTCCGTCGACGGGGCGATCTGCCGGATCAGGTCGGCGACTGCGGTGCCGTGGCCGTTCCAGTCCGCGGCGTTGGCCGGCGGATCGACGAGGTAATAATTCTTCGCTCCGGCCAAGGTGGAGCCGGTGTCGAGGATGCCGACCTTCACGCCGGTACCGTAGGCCGAATTGTCGCCACTGATGCCCAGCCACGCGAGCAACTGGTTGCCGAAGCCGATGGCGCCGTCTTGCACGCCGTCCGTCCGCGGGGTGGGGAGGGTGACCGGGTAGATGTAGCCGCTTTCCTCACTGCCATCGAGCAGCGCCGCTAATTGATCTTGAGAAAGAAAGCCGACGTGGAGGGCATTGAGCTTGTCGATCTGCCCGAGGATCGAGATACCCTTGCCCTGGGCTGCCTTGAGGAAGCGCTCCATGGCTTCGCGGCTGGAGAAGACCAGCGACCGCTGGTTTTGCATGGCTCCGGCCTTCGCGGCATCCTCGTCGCGCTTCCAGCCCTCGGGGCGCTTGGCGGGTTTGCTCTCCTTCGCGGGCGGATCGTAGAGGACTGTGGGCTTCGGAGCGGTGGTCGCGGCGACCGGTTTTTGGGCACTGGCCGGGTTCGCGGCGTGGGTGATCCACCAGCCGGCGACGCCCGCTGCCAGGATCGCCGCAGCTAGAACCGCCTCTCGTCCGCCTTTTCTCATGCCTTCCGGTAACCCCGATCTGTCTCCGGGGGTAGCGCGAAATTTCGAGATTCTCCGGCGGGGCATCACATTTTAAATCGTCGCCCAGCCCCCATTTTATCACCCGGTCGGTCAGAAATTCGCCCCCCCGCGCATACAATTCCGGGAATCCGGCTTGCCCAACCGCCCCCCCTCCCGGCAAGCAGGGGGCGCACATGCGTGATTTGTCGGCTCAGCCTGCCTGGCAGGAAGAGGATCTGGGAATGCCCCTCCCTGATTCGCCTCATGCCGTGTCGGTGTGTCTGCCGACATGGAAATCCGTGATCGGATACGAGGAGGGCCGCGACAAGGTGGTCCGCAAGATGCGCATGGGCTACCCGCGCTTTTTCCGCCATCCGCTGGTAAAACGCCTGACCGCGATGGCCGCGGAGGAAATCGCCGAGGACGGGGAAGAGGCGTTCGTTTTCCCCAACAAGGTCGCTGCCCAGCGGGCGCTGCGGTGGATCGAGCGCCGCACCGAAATGGCGGTCCGCTCGGAAAGCTTCAACGGGATGCACGTGCTGGCCGTGCCGGCGAAGGCGCGCCAGGCGGCAGTCGATTACCAGCGCTTCACCGGTGAACTGGTCAGCAGCCGGCAGGCCGAGGACTTCCTGGAAGGCAAGGTGCGTGAGGGCGACAAGTCGCACCTGCTCCAGCGCCGCCTGGGCAAGCTGCTCGCGATCGAGCCGGACCACGTTTTCATTTTCAACAGCGGGATGGCGTCCATCACCGCGGTGCTGCGCGCGCTGCCGGGGGTGAAGGAGGGCAAGAAGACGCTGCAGATCGAGTTTCCCTACGTCGATGCCCTGAAGGTGCAGGAGCAGTTCGGCAATGGCGTGGTCTTCCTGAACCAAGCGATCGGTGAGTCCTTCGATGAAGCGCTGCGCCGGATTCGCGCGGGCGAGTTCGCGGGTGTTTTCACCGAATGCCCCAGCAATCCGCTGCTGCGGACGATCGATGTCCAGCGGGTCGCTGCGGCTTGTGCTGAAGGCGGGGTGCCGTTCGTCATCGATGACTCGGCAGTCGGGCCGTCGAATGTGGCTGCGTTGCGTTATGCGGACGTCGTTACCACCAGCCTGACCAAGTGGCTGTCCGGTGTGGGCGATGTTATGGCCGGCATGGCCTCGGTTCGTCCGGACTCCGACCATGCTGGAATCCTGCTGGCGGCGCTTGCCGAGGAAAGTGCGCGCAGCACGCCGCTCTACATCGGCGATGCCGAGGTGCTGCTCTCCAATCTCAAGGGCTTCCCGGCCCGAATGGCTGCCCACAACGCCAACGGTCTGGCGATTGCCGAGATGCTCGCCAATCATCCGGGCGTTGCGGAGGTCTGGCATCCCTCGCTGACCACGCGCGAGGACTACGACAAGATCCGCGCGCCGCGTGGTGGCTACGGACCGCTGCTGTCCTTCGTGCTGAAGAATCCGAAGAAGGCACCGAAGGTGTTCGATGCCCTGCAGGTTTCCAAGGGGCCGAGCTTTGGCACCCCGTTCACCTTGGCGTGCCCCTACACAATGCTTGCCCACTACACGGAGCTGGATTGGGCGGAGGCGTGTGGCGTGCCATCACACCTCATTCGCGTTTCGTGCGGAGCGGAGGAAACGTCAGGCTTGCTGAATCACTTTGCTACGGCTTTGGAGCAGGCATGACGTAGATTTGACGGCTTTATAAAGGTTTTTTGGTCACTTGATTTACGAAAAAGTGATCTAAGGTGCTACCTTAGTAAATCTCCTTGCCTACCTCTACTAAACCCTTTGAATCGCGTCATTCGTGTCCGGAAAAGCAGCTTCTGCTCAAGAAGCGGCCTTTCTTGAACCCCAGCCCAAGACACCGAAACGCATGAAAAGGAAGCCCAAGCTCGCGCTGCGCGTGAATCAGGAAAACCCGAATCATCACCTTTGGAACAATCGCGGGGTCTGGTGGTGTCACCTGACCGTTCACAAGCCGGATGCGACCGCCGAGCGCCTGCGCTTTTCCCTGAAGACCCGCGATGTCGACCAGGCCCGTGAGCGCCGCGACCGCATTTTCCGCCAGATCGCGGAGCACTACGAAATCGCCGCTTGAGCGATTTTCTCCCGGCCTAACGGCCGTGTGACTGAAGACGGGGTTGTCAGGCCGTTCGCGGCGGGCAACCCTTTTTCATGCTCAAATCCCTAGTAGCAGGAATCCTCGCCATGGTGTCCCTCGCAGTGGCTGAAGAAAAACCCAAAGACACGCGGCTGTTCGAACTTCGCACCTATCACGCGGAGCCGGGCAAGCTGGATGCGCTGCTGACGCGCTTCCGCGATCACACCTGCAAGCTCTTCGAAAAGCACGGCATGACCAATGTCGGCTACTGGGTGCCAGCGGAGAACAAGGACAACCTGCTCGTTTACCTGCTGGCCTATCCGGATCGCGCCGCGCGTGATGCAGCGTGGAAGGGCTTCCTCGGCGACGAGGATTGGAAGAAGGCCGCGGCGGCTTCCGAAGTGAATGGCAAGCTGGTGGGCAAGGTCGATGAACTCTACCTGAACGCGACCGACTTCTCGCCGGGCTTCCCCGAGTCCGCCTCGCCGGATCGTTTGTTCGAGCTGCGCACCTATACGTGCAATCCAGGCAAGCTGCCGAACCTTCACAAGCGCTTCGCGGAGCACACGATCGAGCTCTTCAAGAAGCATGGCATCACCAATGGCGCCTACTTCAAGATGGTGGCTGGCCAACCTGCTGCGGACGATACGCTGGTCTATTTCCTGGTGCACAAGGACGCCGCTACCGCCGAGAAATCGTGGCTCGATTTCCGTGCAGATCCGATCTGGGTGGCTGCGAAGAAGGCTTCCGAGGATGCTGCCGGCGGATCGCTGACCGTGCTGCCCGACGGGGTGAAGTCGGTTTTCCTCAAGCCGGTGGATTTCTCGCCGCTCAAGTGACGCGTGTCCTTTGTCCTTGCGTGCGGGGGGCGCATCGGGAGAATCCCGCCCCCTTCCGCGGGACACCATGAACGCGAGCTACCAAGACATCGGCGAGGTTTTTGCGAAGCACGACTCGTTCGTGATCCTCAGCCATGTGCGCCCGGATGGCGATGCCATCGGCTCGCAGCTCGCGCTCGGACTCGCGCTGGAAGCGGCGGGGAAGAAGGTGCGTCTGATCAATGAGGACGGCCTTCCCGACAACCTCGTGTTCCTTCCCGAGTCGCAGCGGATCGAGTTGCCGCCAGCCGAGCCGCTCGATGTGGAAGTGGCGATCGCGCTCGACACCGCGACCAAGCCCCGGCTCGGCGACAATGCGCTGCATGCGGCCTCGAAGGCGAAGCTGTGGGTGAACATCGACCACCACAAGTCGAACCCGGCTTATGGCGATGTGAATCACATCGACTCGAGTAGCCCGGCCACGGGGCAGATCCTTTACAAGCTGATCACGGCGCTGAACCTGCCGCTGCCGGATGCATCGCGGGATGCGATCTACGTGGCCGTTTCGACTGATACGGGTTCGTTCCAGTATCCGTCGACGACCGAGGACACCTACCTGATGGCGGCCGACTTGATCCGCCGCGGGCTGGATGTGGGACGCATCAATTCGCTGACCTACGACCATAGCCCGTATCGCCGCGTGGAGCTGATGCGTGCGCTGCTCAATACGCTGGAGCTCACCGGTGAAGGCCGCGTCGCGTATTGGGACCTGACGAAGGACACCGGGGAAAAGCTGGGCCTGAAGCCGGAAGACAGCGAGGGGATGATCGACATTATCCGCGGCATCGATGGCGTGATCGTGGCGGTTTTCTTTGAGGAGTTGCCGGACGGGAAGATCCGCGTCTCGATGCGTTCCAAGGACCCACGAGTGGATGCCTGCAATGTCTGCATGGAGTTCGGCGGTGGTGGTCACGCGCTTGCTGCCGGTATCCGCATGGCGGGTCCACTTGCCGCTGCGAAGGAACGTGTGCTGGAAGCTGTGAAGCGGGCATTGCCCTGATAGTCTGACTGAAGTTTTATGAATCGACCGAATCCCGGCCCGATGGTGCCCAGCGGCGTGCTGCTGGTGGACAAGGCCCCCGACATGACCTCGCATGACGTGGTTGCGATTGCCCGCCGTTCGCTGGGCACGAAGAAGATCGGCCACTGCGGCACCCTCGATCCGATGGCTACCGGCCTGCTGATGCTGGTGGTGGAGCGTGCGACCAAGATCCAGGACCTGCTGATGAGCGAGGACAAGGAGTATCAAGGAACGCTCACGCTCGGCAAGGTGACCTCCTCCCAGGATCGCCAGGGCGAGGTGACGGAGGAGAAGGAAGTGCCGGCTTTCACGGCGGCGCAGGTCGACGCGGCCTTCGGTGAGTTCACGGGTGCCTTCGAGCAGATCCCGCCGATGGTGTCCGCGATCAAGAAGGACGGCGTGCCGCTCTACAAATTGGCGCGCAAGGGGCAGGAAGTGGAGCGCGCTCCGCGGCCGGTGACGGTGTCGAAGTACGAGATCTCTCGTATCGAGCTGCCGGAAGTGGATTTCACGGTGAACTGCTCGAAGGGATTCTACGTGCGGACTTACGCGCATGACATCGGTGGCAAGCTCGGCTGCGGTGCGCACTTGAGTGCGCTGCGCCGGACCCGCTCGGGACGCTTCACGCTGGAGCGCGCGATCACCGTGGATCAGCTCAAGACGATGCCGCGTGAGGAGCTGTGGAAGACTCTGGTGAGTCTTGCGGAGATTTCGTTGATGCGGGGAGCGTAAGCTTTCTTAATGTGGGCGCGGTGTCACGAACGCGCCTACGGAGGGTGGATCGGAGTCGCCATGGCGAAGGGGAGTCGTTAGGCTCGCTTCGCCATGCCGTTGCCGCCGCTTTCCACGATCCCGCCGGAAGTTGTCTCGCTCGATGACTATGAGGCGCTCGCCCGTGAGCGCGTAGAGGAAAGTGCCTGGGCTTACTTGTCGGGTGGAGCGGGGGATGAACTGACGTTGCGGGAGAACCGTGTGGCCTTCGAGCGGCTGAAGCTTTCGCCCCGCATCCTGCGCGATCTTTCGGGGGCGAACACGCGGTTGGAGTTGTTCGGGCGGAGCTATGCTCATCCCATCTTCGTCGCGCCGACGGCCTTTCACCGGCTGTTCCATCCGGAAGGTGAGCGCGCGACCGTGCTGGGCGCATCGGTGATGGAAGCTTGCCTCACCGTCAGCACTTCGGCCGGCGTCCCGCTTGAAGAGATTTCCACCTCGGCCACGGTGCCGCCGTGGTTCCAGCTTTACGTGCAAGCGGATCGTGGCTTCACGGCGGAGTTGGTGAAGCGCGTGGAAGCCGCCGGCTATGCCGCACTGGTGGTGACGGTGGACGCTCCGCTGCATGGCCTGCGCAATCGCGAGCAGCGCGCGTGCTTCCGCCTGCCGCCGGGAATCGAGGCGGTGAATCTGCGGGGCATGAAGTCATTGCCACCGGCCGAGGGTGTGTTCGGCACGCCGTTGTTAGAAACCGCGCCGACTTGGAAGGATCTCGCGTGGCTGCGATCTCTGACGACCTTGCCAGTGATCTTGAAAGGCGTGCTCGATCCGGAAGACGCGCGGATTGCCGCGGCGGAGGGATTTGCGGGGATCGTGGTTTCGAATCACGGCGGGCGGACGTTGGATACGGTTCCGGCGGCGATCGAGGTACTGCCGCAGATTGCCGAGGCGGTGGCGGGACAAGTGCCACTGCTGATGGATGGAGGGATTCGTCGCGGCACGGACGTGCTCAAGGCGCTCGCGCTCGGCGCCGACGCGGTAATGGTCGGCCGACCGGTGCTTCATGGGCTCGCCGCCGCCGGCGCGACCGGCGTGGCGCACGTGCTCAAGATCTTGCGGACCGAACTCGAGATAGCGATGGCATTGACCGGGAGGCCGACGCTTTCCTCGGTCGATCGAACTGTAATTGCGAATCCTTGATCGCCCCCCCTCGAACATGGAGCAGCCCTATCGCCCGCCAGCCGCAGAACCCCCGCGAGACGAGAGGGGTGACTCCATGCGCAGGGAGCGCCTGGGTGGTGTGGTCCGATGGTTGGGAGGCACCGCCATCGTTGTCGGGGTGGGACTTATGATGTTCCTCAAGCGCAACGGGGTGCTATCCGAGTTGGAGCAGGAAAACCTCCCGGCCAGCTATCCGGGATTCCTGCGGAAGCTCGTGAGTGAGTTTCCCGAATATCCGATCGGGGTTGGGGTTATCCTGGCTCTGGTGGCGCTGGGCTTCGGTTATTCCGGCAGGTTCACGCAGGGACTGGTTCTGGCGTTCCTGGCGGTTGGAGTCATCGGCGGATGGGCAGGCGTGCTATTGGGGGCACTGATGCATTTCGTCCGTAGCATCGCCGCCTAACTCCGCCATTCACATCTCCGCCCACTGGCGGATCAGGTTGTGATAGACGCCGGTGAGTTGAACGGCGGATTGGCTCGCGGCCTCGTGATCGGGGAGGGCGGAGGAGAGTCGCTGGATGGCGATGTCGAGGTCGAAGAGGAGGGAGCGCTGCTCATCGGAGCGGATTATGCTTTGCAGCCAGAAAAAGGAGCAGAGCCGGGTGCCGCGTGTGACGGGGGTCACTTGATGGAGGCTGGTGGAGGGGTAGACGACCATGTGGCCGGCGGGGAGCTTCACGCTCTTCGAGCCGTAGGTGTCCTCGATGATCAGTTCGCCGCCGACGTATTCCTCGGGGCCGGCGAAAAAGAGGGTGCAGGAGAGATCGGTGCGAATGCGGTGGGATGTGCCGGGGATTTGGCGGATGGAGCCGTCGACGTGGGTGCCAAAGGTCTGGCCGCCGGAGTAGCGGTTGAACATCGGCGGGAGGAAGTGGAGGGGCAGCGCGGCGGACTGGAAGAGGGGATTCGCTGCGAGGGCGCGGAGGATGCCGCTGCCGACCTCAAGCGCCACCGGATGGGTGGCGGGGATTTGCATGTTGTCCTTGGCCTTGGCGGCCTGGTGGCCGGCGGTGGCCTTGCCGTCCTGCCAATCGGCGCTTTCCAGCAAACGGCGATATTCGGCGGTTTGTTCGGGGCTGAGGACGTCGGGGATGCAGAGGATCATGGCCATGTCTCCGCCGGGGCGGGGGAGCGCGGTCAAGGCGATTTCCCGGAATCGCCTGCCAAATCCGGAAACATTAGAATTTGATTAGAATTTCTGCGACAGCGGTGCTTTTCGCTTTGACAAGGGTTCTGTGGTAATTGAGACGCATTCGCAACAGTCAATGCGATCCGTCCTCAGGATGATTCGCAAGCGCTGATTCCGATTCCGCTTCCATGAACACCGACTCCAGCCTGCGTTCCTCCCGTCTTCCGGAGGGCTTTGTTTTCACCGGCACCCTGTTTGCCATCGGCCAACTCGCTGCCCAGACCACGGCGCCTGCACCTGCCACCGAAAAGAAGGAAGAGCAGAAGACCGAGAACATGGGCGAAATGGTGGTCCAGGGGGACTTTGAGAAGACCCTCTACAAGCCGGAGCGCCTGCAATCGCCGAAGATGACCCAGCCGCTGCGTGATGTGGCCCAGACGGTGACCGTGATCCCGAAAGAGGTGATGAAGGAGCAGGCTGCCTCCAACCTTCGCGACGTGCTGCGGAACGTCCCCGGCATCAGCATGCAGGCCGGGGAAGGCGGCGGTGGTCCGGCCGGTGACAACCTCGCGATCCGCGGTTTCGCGGCGCGATCGGACATTTTCGTCGATGGGATGCGCGACACCTCCAGCGGTGGTTATTCCCGCGACCCCTTTGTCTTCGAGCAGGTGGAAGTGACCAAGGGACCGGCCTCGGCCAATACCGGCCGCGGTTCCACCGGTGGCTCGATCAATATCGTCACCAAGGTCCCGCACCTGCAGAATTCCTACGGCGCAACGTTCAGTGGTGGCACCGACGATTACATGCGCGGCACCTTCGACGTGAACCAGGAGATCCCCGGTCTGAACGGCGCGGCCTTCCGCCTCAATGGCATGTATCACGACCAGGACATCCCCGGCCGCGATCATGTGGAAAACGAGCGCTGGGGCATCGCTCCGTCGATCGCCTTCGGACTCGGCACGGACACCCGCTTCACCCTGTCCTATATGCACATGGAGCAGGACAATGTGCCGGACTATGGGGTGCCGTGGATTCCGCGGAACTCCGTGGTGCCAACCCAGGTCACGCCGAACAATCCCCTTGGGACGGTTACCACAGTCAATAATACCGGCCTGCCCTCCGGTGCTCCCCCCGAGTCGCTCTACTCCAACTACTACGGCAATCTCAATCGCGACTATGAAGACATCACTACCGATCTGATCACCGGTGTCTTCGAGCACGACTTCAACGAGAACCTGAAACTGCGCAGCACGCTTCGCTTCGGGCGAAACGACCGCGACTCGGTAACCACCGCCCCGCGGTTCGTTGACGGCGATACGTCCGCGCCCATTGCCAACTTCAACAGTCTGGCTCTGACCCAGCAGTTCCAGTCCCGCGACCAGGTCGATACCGCGGTCTTCGGTCAGACCGACATCCGATACGATTTCAACACCGGCACCATCGAGCACAACCTCGTGGGTGGATTCGAGGTCGGACACGAGGTGTCGAAGCTGCTCGGTCGCGCGGTGGAAAATCCGAATGGCACGCTTGCAGCCGCTCCAGTGACTAACCTGCTGTTCCCGAACAACTATCTGCCTTACGCCGGCTCGATCGTTTATAACGGTGCCTTCACCCAGACGGTATCCGACACGGCGGCGCTCTACCTGTTCGACACCATCAAATTCAACGACTGCTGGGAACTCAGCGGCGGCCTGCGCTGGGACAGCTATGAGGTGGACTATGATACCCGGACCGCGGACACCACGAATAACGCCCTAGTCACCACCAATGGTGTGCTCTCGGACTTGGGTCGCAACGACTCCAATTTCAGCTATCGCGCCGCGCTTACCTACAAGCCGGTCCGCGAAGGAAGCATCTATCTGGGCTACGGCACTTCCTTCAATCCTTCGACCGAAGGCCTGAGCTACATTGCTTCACCCGGTGGGACCAACAACACGCTCAACCTCTTCAACGCCCCTCCAGAAGAAAACGAGACGATCGAACTCGGTGCGAAGTGGGAGTTCTTCGATCAGAAGCTGCTTCTCAGTAGTGCCATCTTCCGGACTGAAAAGACCAACGCCCGCACCACCGATCCGACGGATCCGACGATCGTGACCCTGACCGGCGAGCAAGTCGTGCAAGGCTTCGAGGTCGGCTTCGCCGGCAGCATCACCGACAAGTGGCGCGTGATCGGCGGCTATACCTTCCTCGACAGCGAAGTGAAATCTTCCGCGGTCGCGGCCGAGGTTGGCAGCGAGGTCAGCAACACGCCGGAAAATTCCTTCAGCCTCTGGACCGTCTATGACCTGCCGAAGAATATCTCGGTGGGCGTGGGTGCCCAGTATGTGGGCAGCCGCTACAACAACAACAACGTGGACACCCGCCAGCAGGCCGATGGCTTCACCATCTTCAACGCGATGGCCAGCTACGCGATGAACGAGAATGTCACCTTCCAGCTCAACGTGGACAACCTCTTCGACGAGGAATACATCGACCGCGTGGGTGGCGGCCACTTCGTCCCGGGCCAAGGTCGCTCGGCGGTGCTCAGTGCCACGCTGAATTTCTAACTGTTCTTCTTTCATAGGTTGCTGCAAGAGCCGGGAAGCACGCCAGGGCGTGTTTCCCGGCTCGATTTTGACCCGATATGTTCCAGCGTTTTCGCAAGCTCGTCTTTTGGCTTCACCTCGTGGCAGGGGTTGCTGCCGGATTGGTGATTCTCGTCATGGCCTCCACTGGTGTGCTGCTGTCGTTCGAGCGACAGCTCACGACAGCAGCGGATGGATTCGAATTTTCGACGAGTGGTGAGAAGCTTCCGCCGGAAGCGCTCACCGCTTCCTTGCAAGCGGCAGGATTGAAAGGTGCCACCGGCCTCACACTTTCGTCCGATGCCACGAAGCCCGCGGCCTTCCAGTTCGGAAAAGAGAAGACGGTCTTTGTCCATCCTGTCACGGGTGAGGTATTGGGCGAAGGCGGGAAGAAGACGCGCTCTTTCTTCAAGTTCGTCACTGGCCTGCATCGCTGGTTGGCGATGGCCGGTCCGGCGCAGGAGGCAGGCAAGAGCATCACCGCCGCGGCGGCGCTGGTGTTCCTGTTCCTCATTCCGAGCGGTCTGCTCCTGTGGATTCCGAAGCGATGGACGAGGCAGGGCGTCAAGGCCATCACTACCATCCAACCACAGCTCAAGGGGCGGGCGCGCGATTGGAACTGGCACAACGTGCTTGGCATCTGGTTCGCCTTGCCACTGCTGGTAATCACGACCACCGGCGTGGTCATGGGCTATCCGTGGGCGAACGGGTTGCTATTCAAACTCGCGGGCGAGACCGCGCCGCCTGCCGGTGGTCCACCGGGAGGAAGAGGAGGTCCGCAAGGCGGTAGGGAAGGTCAGCAGGGCGGCAGAGGCGGTCCACAAGGGGAGCGAGGCGGCTCGCAGCCTGGAGTTTCGACCACCGGGTGGAATCAGGCGCTCGCCGCCGTGACTGCCAATCGCTCGGGGTGGGAAACCATCCAGTTCCAGTTTCCCGCAGGTAAGGAGATCGTCTTCCAAGTGTCTAACAGCCATCGCGGGCGTCCTGATCTCCGGGAAAGCGTGACGGTGGATCTCGGGACTGCCGCGATCATCAAGGCGGAGGGCTTTTCGCAGATGAGCCAAGGCAAGCGATGGCGCAACTGGGTCCGCTGGATTCACACCGGCGAGGCCGGTGGATGGGCGGGTCAATTGCTTGCGGGCCTCACCGCAATGGCTGCGGCGACGCTGGTGTGGACCGGCCTTGCGCTGAGCTGGCGGCGCTGGCGGAGGTCTCGCGCGAAAGCCAAGGCTTAGGCCAGGATGTCCTTCACCACCTTCGCCGGTTCGACGCCGGTGAGCTTTTGGTCGAGGCCTTGGAACTTGAAGCTCAGTTTTTCGTGGTTGAGGCCGAGCTGGTTCAAGATGGTGGCGTGCAGATCGCGGATGTGAACGGGATTCTGGACGATGTTGTAGCTCATCTCGTCGGTCTCGCCGTAAACTTGCCCGCCCTTGATCCCGCCTCCGGCGATCCAGAGGGAGAAGCAGCGCGGGTGGTGGTCGCGGCCGTAGTTCGTTTCGCTCAGTCCGCCCTGGCAGTAGATGGTGCGGCCGAATTCGCCGCCGAAGACGACGAGCGTGTCTTCCAGCATGCCGCGTTGCTTGAGGTCCTGAATCAGGCCGTAGACACCTTGGTCGACGTCCTTGCACTGCGAGGTGAGATCGCGCGGCAGGTCACCGTGCTGGTCCCAGCCGCGGTGGAAGATCTGCACGAAGCGGGTACCTCGCTCTAACAGACGGCGCGCCATCAGGGCCGAGGCAGCGAAGGATCCACCCACCTTGCTGTCCTTGCCGTAGAGTTCGAAGATGTGCTCGGGCTCGCCGGACATGTCGGCGAGCTCCGGAACCGAGGCCTGCATGCGGAAGGCCATTTCATACTGCTGGATGCGGGTCTGGATCTCAGGGTCGCCAACGGCTTCGTAGGAGCGCTGGTTCATCGCATTGAGGCCATCGAGCATCTTGCGGCGGAGATTGCGGGAAATGCCGGGGGCATCCTCAAGGTAGAGCACGGGGTCTCCCTTTGATCGGAGAGCGACGCCAGCGTGCTTGCCGGGCAGGTAGCCGGAGCCCCACAGGCGGGCGGAGATCGCCTGGACATTCGAGTAAGGCGAGCTGTGTTGGGCGTGTAGAACCACGAAGGTCGGCAAGTCTTCGTTCATGCTGCCGAGGCCGTAGGAGAGCCACGAGCCGAGCGAAGCTTTGCCCGACTGCATCGAGCCGGTGTAGACGAGTTGGTTGGCGGGCTCGTGATTGATCGCCTCGGTGTGCATCGACTTGATGATGCAGATGTCGTCCGCCATCTTCGCGGTCCACGGCAGCAGTTCGCTGATCCATGCACCGGACTGGCCGGACTGCGCGAACTTGAAGATGGTCGGTGCGAGCGGGAAGGCGGCCTGACCGGAGGTCATGCCGGTGAGGCGTTGGCCTTCCTTGGCGAGCCAACCCTTGAGGTCTTCCTTGAAGCGCTTCTTCAGCTCCGGCTTGTAGTCGAAGAGATCGAGCTGCGATGGTGCACCGATGAGCGAGATGTAGATGGCGCGCTTCGCCTTCGGTGCGATGTGCGGGATCATCTCCTGCATCACATCGGGGAAGGCGCGTCCGCTTCCTAACAGCGAGGAAAGCGCGGCCACGCCGAGGCCGGTGCCGTTCTTGCGGAAGAACTGGCGGCGGGTGATGGCGCTATTGTAGTCGGTGATTGAGTTCATGGCGGACTACTTGTTGAGCGTTTCGTCGAGATTGAGGAGCTGGCTGGAGACGAGCGTCCATGCAGCGAGTTCGGGGACGTCGAGGGAGGGATCGGCTTTTGTCTCGCCGTTGGAGATCATGGCTTGCGCTTCCTTGGCGTCGGACTTGTAGACGGCGAGGGCGGAGTCGTGGGTTTCCATGGCGAGCTTCCGCTCGGGTTCTGCGAGAGTGCGCGAGATGAGGCGGGAGCTGAGGAAATCGAGGCGAGCGGAGGCGTCGGCTGAAGCTTTCATCGCGTTTTCTGCCAAGCGTCGGGAGGCCTCGATGAACTGCGGGTCATTCAAGATGACGAAGGCCTGCAGCGGCGTGTTCGTCCGATCGCGGCGGACGCAGAAGACTTCGCGGCTCGGGGCGTTGAGAATCTCCATTGCCGGGTTGGGCGCGGTGCGTTTCCAGAAGGTGTAGATGGAACGGCGATAGAGGGCTTCGCCGGTGTCTTGCTTGTAGAAGCGGGTGTTGGACTCCTTCATCGCGACCGCTTCCCAGATGCCTTCGGGCTGATAGGGCTTCACCGGAGGGCCGCCGATTTTCGGAGACAGCAGGCCGGCGGTGGCGAGGGCGGTGTCGCGCAGCATCTCCGCATCCATGCGGTAGCGCGGGCCGCGCGAGATGAGGCGGTTCATGGGGTCCTTCTCCAGCTTTTCGGGCGAGACGGTGCCGGATTGCCGGTAGGCGGCGGATGTGACCATCAGCTTCACCATGTGGCGGTAGTCCCACTTGGAATCGACGAACTCCGCGGCGAGCCAATCGAGCAGCTTCGGATGGGTGGGCCGTGCGCCCATGATGCCGAAGTCGTCATTGGTCTCCACGATGCCGGTGCCGAAGAGGTAGTACCAGGCGCGGTTCATGGTGACGCGGGCGGGGAGGGGATTGGCCGGATCGGTCAGCCAGCGGGCGAGGCCGAGGCGGTTCTTCGGTGAATCTGCGGCCATCGGCGGAAGTACGGCGGGCGTCGTAGGTGCGACCTTCTCGCCCTTGTCGGAATAGACGCCGCGAGTGAGGACGTGGGCGAAGGGCTCGCCCTTCTTTTCCTCCATCACCAGCGACACCGAGCCGCGGGCGCGCAGGGTGCCTTGTTCGGACTTGAGGGCCTCCAGCTTCACGCGCAGCTCGCGCGAGGGCGCGTCGACGGTGGCGAGGTAGTAGCCGAAGAGGGTATCGAGCTGTTCCTTGGTCCGTTGGTCTGCTGGCAGCGCAGTGATGTGCTGGAGCATGCTGTCCTGTGCCAGGCTGGCGATTTCCTGCGGTGACAGGAGCCGGCGATAGAAGCGGAAGTCCTGGAGGGCGACCTTGCCATTGAGTTTCGAGTCGTTGTTTTCGCGCGAGCCCAGACGCAACGGGACCTTGGTCTCGATGGTTGCGCCGACGTTGTTCGGATTGGTGGCACCACCGGCGTTCTGGCCATCGATGTAGATCGCGCTGGCTTGCGGTGAAGCAGCGGTGCCGTCGAAGGTGACCATGACGTGGTGCCATTCGCCGGGCTTCAGGGGATTCGGGGCGACGATCTTGTTTGCGGACTTGTCCCACGAGTCGATGACGTGTGAGGCGGGCCGGCCGCCTTGCAGGTAGATGTCCCAGCCGCGGAAACTTTCGCCGGGATTCATGCGGGCGATCACGGCTCCGGTGGGCGCGCCTTCGAGGCGAATGAAGCCGCCGTAGGTGACGCGGTCGCCGCGGGAGAAGCTGGCGAGGTCGCCGAGTTCGACGGGCCCATCGCTGACCACGGGGGCCTTGCCGAGCGGGGCATCGATGCGCGAGAGATTCGCCGGCCACTCGCGGGACTGGCCGTCGACGAGGCCGCGCAGGGGACCTTCCGATTCGGTGAGCGGGAGGTGAAGCACCAGCGTGGAATCCGCTTCCTTCGGCGGGGCGATCGTCGCATTGGCGAGCCATGCCTCGAATTCCGGGCGGGCGGAGCCCTTGCGATCAGCGAGGGCCTTTTCGGTGCCGGAGATGTCGCTGGCCAGCGTTCCCCAACGCTCCCGATCTTCGATGAGCGGCACGAAGACATTCGGCGGGTGCTCGGCATTGTTGCCGTCGAGCGCGCTCATCGGCGTGTTCCGGAAGAACGCGGTGAGTGAGTAGAATTCCTTCGTGGAAACCGGGTCGAACTTGTGATCGTGGCAGGCCGCGCAGCCGGTGGTGAGGCCGAGCCAGACGGCGGACATGGTGTCGACGCGGTCCTTGGCGTAGATGGCGTCGTATTCCTCGGGGATCGCGCCGCCTTCGCCGCTGGTGGCGAGGCAGCGGTTGAAGCCGGTGGCCACTTGTTGATCGAGAGTGCGGTCAGGAAGGAGATCGCCGGCCATCTGCTCGGTGGTGAACTGGTCCCACGGCATGTTTGCCTGGAACGCGCGAACGACCCAATCGCGGTAGGGCCAGATGGCGCGGTAGTTGTCGATGTGGATGCCGTGGGTGTCGGCATAGCGTGCGGCATCAAGCCACTGGCGGGCGAAGTGCTCGGCACTGGCCGAGGTGGCGAGGAGGCGGTCGACTTCAGCTTGCAGCTTCTCCCAAGTGAACGCGGCGGATTCTTCGGGTGAAGGGGGAAGGCCTGTTAGATCCAAGTGAAGACGACGATAGAAGCGCGCGGGTGTCTCGGTCGGATTCGGCTTCAGGCCTTTCTCTTGCAGCTTGGCGGCGATGAAATGGTCGATGGGATTGGCGGCCCAGTCTTTGCCTGCCTCAGGGAGTTCCGGGCGCTTTACCGGGATGAAGGACCAGTGCGCTTCGTAAGGAGCACCCTGGGCGATCCACTTCTCTAACAGCGCGACCTGCTCCGGCTTCAGTGTCTTGTGGGAAGCGGGCGGAGGCATCATCTTCTCCGGGTCCTGCTCGTGGATCAATTTGACCACCATGGACTCCTCCGGCTTGCCCTTCACGATGACCGGCTTGCCGTCTTCCCGCGCGGCGAAGGCGTCCTTTTCAATATCCAGCCGGAGAGGGGATTTCTTCGGTTCGCGGGTTCCGGAGTCCGGGCCGTGGCAATGGTAGCAATTCTCAGAGAGGATGGGCTGGACGTGCTCGTTGAAGGAAACCACCTCCGGCAATTGGATCGGGGGAGCTTTCGCTGGCTCCTCGGCCGCCTTCACTTCCTTGTCTGCCGCTGTGGACGCCGGTTGCTCGCACGAGAGAATCGTCAGCGAGCAAACCGCGGCGAGGGCGGAAGTGAATGGGTTGAATCGCATTTTCAAACTGGTTTAGTGAGAAATCCGGTGATTTCCAGTGGATTCCGCTCAAACGTAGATCGGGAGGAGAAGCTTTCAGTCCGTCCAATATCCTGCCCTTCCTTGTGGCGTCTCACGATATGGCGCAAAACCACCCCGACATGAAGTCACCGATTCATGCGACCTTCGATTTTCCGGGATGTCCATTCTTGCCCGAAGTGACGCACGCGCACGGGCCTATGATCACGCGGGCTTTTGGTGGGATGAAGTGCGACCGCTACTACTTCGCGGCGCTCAGCTATGCTCAGTCGCTATGGCGCGAAGGGAAGCCGGCGCAGGCGATCCTGCAGCTCAACAAGGCCTTCATGGCGGATCTGAGCGGAGATGAGGAGGTTCTTGGAAAGTTCCCGCCGCCGTATGGGGCGCTCGTTTGGATGCTCCAGCAGCGGCCGGAGGGGCGCTTTTTGGGGAACCCGGTCCGTCATTTCCAGCATCTGGCGACGCGGGTGAGCGGAGAACGAAAGGAAATCCGCGCGTGGCGGGCTTGGGCGTGCTTTCACCTGTCGCAGCGGGTGTTGCCGGAAGGGGAGTTTCCGCCCGACGAGGAGCAGGTGGCGAGGGAGGCGGTTGTTTTTCCGGGGTGGGAGGAAGTTTTGGACGCGATTCGCGAGATGGGGTGGAGAGGAGAGGTGGAGGTGCTGGAGGGTGTGGCGTCGGCGCTTTGAGGCGTAATGAAGGCGCGAGGTTTGGTCCGCTTGTGGGGACCACTCGGGCGGGATGAATCCCGCGCTCCCAGTTTATCGGTCGGAGTTGAAGAACCTGCGGTGGTTTTCCGCAGTCAGCGCCACGAGATTCTCTTCGCCGGTCTCAAGCCTTTCCGCCAAGGCTCTCGCGATTCGGGTCAGGTTCGCGGGATGGTTTCCTTCGGCGGTGGGATGAGTGATGAACTCTTCCGGAGGCATCATGTCGGGGGCGTCGGTTTCCACGAGGAGCCGATCTTGCGGTACTGCCTTGAAGGCTTCGACGACCTTTGCCTTGCGCGGCTGGAGGAAGTATCCGGAGAAGGAGAACCAAGCTCCGAGATCGGCGAGGCGCTTCACGAGTTCCGGTGAGCCGCCGAAGGAGTGGAGGAGGAAGTTTTCCGGTGGCTTCTCTTGATCGAAGGCGGCGAACAGGGGCTCCCACGCTTTCAGCGCGTGAATGGTCACGGGCAAGCTACGCTCGCGGGCGCGGGCGAGTTGGGGGAGGAAGACTTCGCGCTGGACCTCCAGAGATGGTGAGGAGACCCAGCCATCGAGGCCGCATTCGCCGATGGAGGCGTTAGGGAAGCGGTCGAGGAAGTTCTCTAACAGGGCCAGCCAATTGCCGGAACGGAGATGGGCTTTCCATGGATGGAGGCCGAAAGCGGGTTGGACGAAATCGGGGAATGTTTCGGTCAACCGGGCGACGGTTTCCCAGTCGTCTTCGCCGGTGCCGTTGACGACGCACCCTGCCACTCCAGCGGCCCGCATTTCCGCGATGATTTTCGCGGGATCGGCGAAACGCTGGAGGTGGTTGTGGGAGTCGTAGAGGGTCATGGCGTGAGAATGTCGACCTGCGGCCGACATCGCGTCGACGGAACGTCGACACCCCTTATTCCACTTCGACGATCAGATTGATCTCCACCGCGACATTGAGTGGCAGGGCGGCGGCACCGAGGGCGGTGCGGGAGTGCTTGCCCTTGTCGCCGAAGATTTCGATGAGCAGCTCGCTGGCGCCATTGACCACCTGCGGGTGGCCGTAGAAGTCAGGCGCGGAGTTCACGAAGCCGTTGAGCGCGACGATCTGCTTCACCTTGTCGAGCGAGCCGATCTCCTGCTTCACCACGGCGAGGCGGTTGAGGATGATAATGCGTGCGCCTTCCTGGGCTTCCTCGATGGAGACGTCAGCGGGGACCTTGCCGACAATCTTGCGGTCGCCATCGATGGGCAGGCCGCCGGAGAGGAAGAGCAGGTTGCCGCTGCGGACGCAGTTGACGTAGGCGGCGACGGGGACGGGGACTTCGGGAAGCTTGTGGCCGAGGCTTTCGATGCGGGCGAGGATGGAATCCATGCCGGGAGCCAAGCGCTCCTCGGAAGAAGTGCCAAGTGCCAACCCCGACGAAGTTCGCTTACTGGTCCTCCGATGATTCCTCGGGTGCCGGGTGAGCGCCGGGTGCCGTGGCGGGTTGCGCCGGGAAGTCGTCCGTCAGCAGGGCAATGAGATGCTTGCCCGAAGCTGTCAGAGCTGCGCCGTTTCCTTGGCCGTCGATCAGGCCGCGGGTGAGGTAGCGGTGGTTGACGCGGGAATTGCGAACGGCGGTGACGACCGGCTCGGCGACGGAGCGCTGGCTCGGTGCGATGCCCACGATCAGACCGGTGGCGGAGAAGGATAGCTCCCACGAAGGAGATGCCTCGCTGATATCGCCCTTCACCATCCACTTGTGACGCTGGGCGAAGTCCCAGGTGCCTTCGCGCGGGATGGTCACCTTGAAATAAGCGGGGGTCGCGAGCACGAAGTCCTGCAGGCGCAGCTCCGGATTCTTCTCGTGGGCCAGGAACAAGGCACCCACGTCCATTCCGGCGAGGTTCATGCCATTGAAGTTGCCGTGGAAATTGGTGCCGCCGCCGTAGGCGTGGCTCCAGCCATCGTAGTGCTCGCTCATCAGCAGGCACATCTCGAGGTGGCAGTGGGCACGGGTGCGATCGATGCCGGCACCAGTGTAGCCCATGCGGCCGAGGACCGAGCCCGTCTTCACGACGTCACCCGGCTTGGCCGTGATTTCTGCGAGGTGGGCGTAAACGCTGTAGAAGCAGTCGCCCTCGAACTTATGCTCCACCACGACGTATTTGCCGTAGTTCGAGCGCCCGGCGACAGGGCTGGTGTGGACGACGGTGCCATCGGAAACCGACATCACGAGGTCGAGCGGGTTGCCGGCCTTGTCGCGCTTGGTGGGCTGGATGTCGACGCCCTCGTGGAACTGCTTCAGGACGACATCCTGTCCGATGCGGATCGGGGTGCGGACGAAGCCGAAGCTGCCGGCCTCCCATGGCTGGGTGGTCTCGCCCTCAAAGGTGCGATTCACATACATGTAGAACTTCTCCGGCTCGCCGGTGAGAAGATGGTGATTCTCCGTCGGGAGCTGGAGCTCGACGGCGAACAGGGGAGTGAGGAATGCGAGTGCGAGGGCTAGCTGGCGGAGCATGTCGGAATCAGTGTCGAGGCTTGGCTTCCCCGATGCGGGGGAATTCCTTGTCGAAAGCTTCGATTTCCGCGCCGCCGATGCCCTTCCAAATCACTAGGTGGCCGTCCTCGACGGTCTTGTCGATCAGCACGGCGTCGACCTTGCGGCCGTTGACCATGGCGAGCAGCCAGCGGTTGACGTTGGCATTGGTGACGGCGGCGATGCGGTTCTTGGCGGCAGGCTTGAGCTGGATCACCATGCCGAAGCCCTGGCCATCCTGCGACGGGAAGGGATTGAAGGCGGCAATGTCCTTGGTGGTGATCTCGGGGACGCGGCGGAAGACCATCTGCTGCCCGGCATTGAACTGCTGGAAGATCATCTTCGGGTTGTCCGAAGCGTCGCCTTGCATGTGGAACGAAATGCCGGAGGCCTCGCCCTTTTTCCCGCCGGCTTGGGCGGTTAGCCCGGGGCACAAGGAAAGGAGGGCGATGGCAAACAGGCGCGGCAGGGTCATGGCGGGGGAGCTTGCCTGCCATGCCGCGCTTTGGGAATCGGAAAATCGGGGCGTTAGGACCCTCGGGAGATGTTTGAAAAATAGTCGTGAAAGAGATGTCATTCCCGATCGCCCATTTTTAAAAACAGGCGAGGGGAGAGACGCTCTTTTTAACAGCCTGGGGCGAGATCCCTTGGCGGCATGTTTCCTGACAGGCGCTCAGCCGAGCGGGCTCGGATAGTCACCGGCGGCCACCAGCTTCGCGATCGACTCGACCACGTGGGGCTTGTCGTCCGGATAAGTCACGCCGAACCAAGAAGATGTGGTATCGAGCACGCGGCAATCGGCGCGGTCCTGGCGGATGAAGTCATCGACCACGGTGGGGATGTAGCACTCGGACTTCTGCTCGCCGCCCTTTTCCTTCAGGAAGGTGGTGAAGTGCTCCTCGAGCTGGGCGAAGTATTCCACGGTGAAGCCCCAGAAATTCATCGAAACGGGGCAGATGTCGGCGATTTCGCGGCGGCTGCCGTCGAGGGCGGTGCCGCGGACGATGCCATCCTCATCGCGGGCGATATCCACGACTTCCTCGACGTCGGTCAGCAGGCCCTCGGCATCGGTCTGGCAGATGCCGCGATTGACGGAGCCGTGCTCGGAGAGGGTGTTTTTCAGTGGGTAGCCGACCATCGAGTAGTGGTCCTTGCCAGCGGCGCCGGTATTGGAGGCGAACCAGCGGGCGATGACCTGATAGGCGTCCGCGCCGTAGAAATCGTCGGCATTGATGACAGCGAAGGGACCGGAGACGACGTGGCGGGCGGCGCGGACGGCGTGGGCGGTGCCCCAGGGCTTGGTGCGGCCTTCCGGGACGGAGAAGCCCTCCGGCAGGTCATCGAGCTTCTGAAAGGCGTAATCGACCTCGATCTTGCCGGCGAAGCGGGCGCCGACGCTGCTCTTGAAGGCTTCGGCGAAATCCTCGCGGATGATGAAGACGACCTTGCCGAAACCGGCGCGGATGGCGTCGAAAACCGAGTAATCCAGCACGGTTTCGCCGCTCGGGCCCATCGGGTCCATTTGCTTGAGGCCGCCGTAGCGGGAGCCCATGCCGGCGGCGAGAACGAGGAGAGTTGGTTTCATCAGGTCAGGTCGGGAAAAGTTCGGCGGGGTTATGAGGGGCGACCTCGTTTCCGGCAATGCGGAATGGCGCATGCAGGCGCGGGAAAGGCGAAAGCGGACGGATCAAGCCCGCCGGTTTCTCTGGGCGTGGCAGGCTTCGGCAAAAGCCTCGAAAATGCGCCGGGAGACCGGATTCGTGGCTGCCTGACATTCGGGATGCCATTGCATGCCGAGATTGAACGCGGGAGCGTCCGGAAGCGTGGCTGCCTCGATCACGCCATCCGGAGAGAGGGCTTCGACTCGTAGGCCCTCAGCTAGCCGATTGACGCCTTGGCCGTGGGCGGAGTTCACCGTGATCCGGGGCTGGCCGAGGATGGAGTCGAGCAGGCCGCCGGGGACGATGTCTACCTCGTGGGCCAAGCCATATCTCACAGCGAGATCGTCGGAGTCGGGTTCGCGGTGATCGTTGAAGCCGGGGACGGCATGGATGGCCTGATGGAGGCTGCCGCCGAGGGCGACGTTGATTTCCTGAAAGCCGCGGCAGATGCCCATGAGCGGAATGCCGCGCTCCACGGCTCGACGGATCAGGGGCAGCGTCCAGGAATCGCGCTCGGGATCGAGGGGAAGGGTGGGATCGAGCACGTCTTCGCCGAAATGCGATGGATGCACGTTTGCCGGTGCGCCGGTGAGGAGGATGCCATCGGCGAGATCGAGCAGGTCATCGGGCTCGCCTCCCGGGGTGATCATGGGCAAGCAGCCCGCCAGACGGACTGCGTCGATGTATTCGCATCGAGCAGCCAGAAACGGACGGGTGCCGAGCATTTCATGGGAGGCCGAAACGAGCACCAAGGGTAGGGAAGAGGGCATGGCCCGGGTAGGGTTAAGCGGAGGCCTTTGCCGGGCTATGCGGAATGGCGCATGCAGGCGCGGGAAAGGCGAAGGCGAGGAACCCGCTCGACTCCAGTCCTCTTCGGATGTTAATGGGGCAGAGGTCAAACCGCTCCTGATCATGAAAAAGTCCATTTTCTGTGTCCTTCTCGCAGGCTCCTTCCTGATCAACCCTCTCCATGCGGAGTATCGCAAGTGGGTGAACGCCGAGGGTGCAGCCATCGATGGCGAGCTGGTGAAAGTCGAAGGTGACCAAGTCACCATCCGGCTGCGAAACGGAAAGACGAGCACCTTTGCCCAATCGAAACTTTCGACCGCGGATCAAGAGTTCCTCAAATCCCAAGCGAGCAAGCCAGAAGCCAAGGGAACGAAAGATGCGCCGGTCGTGGCCGCAGACCGCAAGGCGAAGTGGCTGACCAAAATGGACAAGGCCCAGGAGCAATCCAAAGAGACCGGCCTGCCGATTCTGGTGCTCTTCACCGGCACCAGCTGGTGTCCTTACTGCATCAAACTGGAGAAGGAGGTGTTTTCCGAATCGGCTTTCAAATCGTTTGCCGACCAGAATCTTGTGTTGCTGATGCTCGACTTCGGCCCTGGCGGAACCCCAGGCAACAAGAAGGATGAGAAGCTGCAGAAGGAATACGGTGTGACAGGATTCCCAACCTACTTCCTCACCGACTCCACGGGCAAGCAGCTGGCGAAGGGTGGCTATCATGAGGGGATCAATCCCGAGGTGTTTGCCAAGTGGGCCCAAGATGCCTCGCCGAAGAAAAAGTAAGCTGCTCCTTTATTCGCGGTCCCAGCGGATATCCCGCCGGACGCCCACGACGTGGAAATGATCGTCGGAGTCCATGATGTAGCCCTTTTCGTTCACTTTCATGCCCTCGGCTTTGAGGAGCTTTTTCTGTTTGGCCGCCAATTTCGGGTCCATGGACTGGCTGATGCGGCCTTCGGCGGCGACTACGCGGTGCCAAGGCAGGTCTTGCGCTTCTTCCCGGGTGAGCCCGCTTAGGGTCTGGGCGACATGGCGCGGGTTGCAGTTCATGTGGACCGCGATCGACCCGTAGGTGGTGAATCGGCCCTCCGGGATCAGGGCGACCAGCCGGATCACTTCGGCACGGATGCGGGCGAAGGTGGTGGATTTCGGCATGGATTGCTTTTTGCCGGGCGAGTCCTGCCCGGCGAGTCGAAAGCGGTTGCGGCCCTTCGCCGTGGTTGTTTAGCCTTCGTCCGTGCCGGAGACCGAGGAAGCCCAAAGGACCGCCGTGGATTTGGATCGCGACTATGTTCGCGAGGTCTTCCGGGCGATGCTCCGGGCGCGACTCCTTGAGAACAAGCTATCCAGCCTCTACAAGGCGGGCAAAATCGTCGGCGGTGTCTACCTCGGCAAAGGCCAGGAGGCGGTCAGCGCCTCGCTCGGCGCTTCGCTGATCAAGGGCCGCGACATCTTCGCCGCGCTGATCCGGGACCAGGCCGGGCGGACGGCTTTTGGAGAGCCGCTAATCGATTGCACGCGGACTTATTTGGGTTCGGTGCTGGGGCCGATGAAGGGCCGGGACGGCAATATTCACCGCGGCCGTCCGCTGGACGGCATGCCGGCGATGATTTCCCACCTCGGCGCGGCGGTGTCGGTGGTCGGCGGGATGCTGATCGCCCGGCGCTTGAAAGGGGAGCTGGCAGGCGTGGTCGGCGCTACCTGCGTGGGCGATGGCGCAACTTCCACGGGTGCTTTTCATGAAGGGCTGAACATGGCCGCGGTCGAGCAACTGCCGATGGTGGTGATCGTCGGCAACAACCAGTTCGCCTATTCGACGCCGACGGACCGGCAGTTTGCCTGTGAGGATCTGCTAGACCGGGCGAAGGGCTATGGGGTCGGCGGGCATTCGGTGGATGGCACCGACTTGCTGGCCTGCACGAAGGTGATCGGAAATGCAGTGAAGCTGGCTCGTGAAGGCAATGGTCCTCAGATGGTGGTGGCTCGTTTGCTACGCCTGAGTGGCCACGGCGAGCACGATGACGGCAGTTATGTGCCGCCGGTGCTGAAGGATAGCCAACTCGGTCGCGATTGCATCGAGACCGGCGTGGTCCAGCTGATCGAGAGCGGCATCGCCACGGTGGAAGAGATTGAGCGCTGGAAGCGGGAGTTCACCGATGAGGTGCAGGCCGCGGTCGCGCAGGCCCAGCAGGAGCCGACACCGGATCCGTGGGATGAAAATTGGAATGCGTGCTCCACGCCAACGGGAAGGGGACTTTGACGATGAGCGTGACGTACGTCGATGCGATCCGTGAGGCGCAGGAAAAGCTGCTGCGTGAAGATCCGCGGGTCTTCCTCTACGGACAGGATATTTCGAAATTCGGTGGTGCCTTCAAGGCGACCAAGGGGCTCGCGGAGGAATTTCCGGGGCGCGTGCTTGATTCGCCGATCAGTGAGGACGCGATGATCGGCATGGCCGTGGGTGCTGCGATCGAGGGCATGCGGCCGATCATCGAGATGCAGTTCGCGGATTTCTCGTCGATCGCCTTCAACCAGATCGTCAATCAGGCCGCGACGCACTTTTATCGCACGGGCGTGCCGGTGCCTCTAACCGTGCGCCTGCCTTCCGGGGGGACTCCCGGTTCCGGGCCATTCCATAGCCAGAGCATGGAGGCGCTGTATGCGCACTATCCCGGTCTGATCGTGGTGACTCCGGCGACGGTGTCGGATGCGTATCACATGCTGTTAGAATCGGTCGCGCTGGATGACCCGGTCGTCTACTGCGAGCACAAGTTCCTCTACCGCTGGCTGAAAGCGCCGCGCATCAATGGCGATCAATTGCCGATCGGCAAGGCCCGCATCACCCGTCCTGGCAAGCACGCGACGGTGGTGGCCTACAGCGCGATGGTGCACGAAGCCGTGCGCGCCGCGGACCGCTTGAAGGAGCAGGGTGGATGGGAAATCGAAGTCGTCGACCTTCGCTCGGTGAAGCCACTCGATATTGATACAGTGCTCGCCAGCGTTGCCCGCACCGGTCGCTTGCTGGCACTGGGTGAAGCCTTCCCGTGGGGTGGTGTCACTGCCGAGGTGATCTCCCGTGTCTGCACCGACGGCTTCCACTTGCTCGATGCCCCGCCGCGCCGCCTGAACTCGCGCGACACGCCGGTGCCCTATCACCCGAAACTCTGGGCCGCCCACCGTCCGACGCCCGAGACGATCTGCATCGCCCTGCGCGAGCTGCTTTCCTTCTAACAAGTCATGCCCACCGTTCCCATCCTCATGCCGCAGCTCGGTGAATCGATCGCCGAGGCGACTGTCGTTCGCATCGGCATCGCGCCCGGCGACACGGTGCAGACGGACCAGGAGGTCATCGAGGTGGAGACGAGCAAGGCGACGATGGGTGTCACCACACTGTGTCGCGGCACGGTGAAGGAGATCATGGCCAAAGAAGGGGTGACCTATTCGGTCGGCACGCTGCTAGGCCTGCTCGATGTCACCGAAGAGGAAATCACGCGCACGGGTGTGGAGAGCATCGAAGCGGCCGCCGATCGCCGCGAGGCTGAAGAAGCCTCGCCGGTGCAGCAGGAGAAAAACCTGCACTTCGCTCTCGGCGATGATTCCTACGAGGAAACGCCTGGGGTGGTGCCGAGCGTGAAGGGTCTTCCGGTGCCGACCGGCACCATGGGAGCCCATTACATTTCCCCGCGCATGCGCGCCCGGATGGATGACATGGGGCTGCGCGAAGCGGACATTTCCGCGATCGTCGGTACCGGCACTGGCGGTCGCGTGACGGTGGAGGACTTGGAAAAGTTCCTCAACTACATCGACACTTGGCCGAGCAGCAATGCCTCGCCGATGCGAATGGCGGTGGCCGATGCGATGCGCCGGAGCTGGACGCGTCCGCTGGCAACCGTGGGTCTGCCGGTGAAGCTTGATCGTGTCCTGGAGCATCGCCGCAACCAGGATCCAAAGCCTGGTCTGACTCTCTACGTGCTGCGGGCCTTCGCCCTGGCGCTAGTGGAGGAGCCTGCGACCGCTGGTTTCCTGATCGGGCAAAAGGTCGTGCACCCGCGTGCCTTTGACATCGGAGTGGCGGTGCAGGTGGATGACGGGGTCGTGGTGCCGGTATTGCGCAAGGTCGATCAGAAGTCGCTTTCCGATCTCACGAAGGATTACGCCGAGATGGTCGAGCGTGGGCGCCGTCGCCGGCTTTCCGAAGATGATCTGCGTGGTGGGATTGCGACCGTGACGAACTTCGGGACCTTCGGGCTTACGTCGGGCACGCCGATCCCGCTGCCGAATGAAACGCTCATCCTCGGTCTCGGTGCGGGCGTGAAGAAGCCGGTGTGGAGCGATCAGGTGGAAGCCTTTATCCCCGTGACGGAGGCCGAACTCGTGGTCACCTTTGACCATCGCGTGGTCGATGGTGGTGGTGCCGGTGTGCTGCTCAGCCGCGTGGCGCAGTTGCTTCAGTCGCCGGAGAAGCTCTGATCCGGGTTTCACCCTGATGGAGTTCATCCGGTTCCAGTCCCCGGCGATCAGCCCTTACACAGGTGAGCCCTACGGCATCTTCGTGGCGGTCTGGCATTTGGTGCGGGATGGTCACACCAGCGAACAGGAAACACGTGACTACTGGGAACATCGTAGCTGGTTCGAAGCGAATCTTCCGGTGCCGCCTTATCATGCGGAGGGAAACCCGGATCGCGCGGTGACTTGGTTCAAGGAAGCGGCGCTGACCGCGGGAATGAGGGAGCGGCTGGAGTTTTATTTTCGACTCGCGAGGAAGTACGGGCTGGAGATTTCGATGGCTCGATCCGCGAATCCTGGAGTGGTTCTCTACGAGGACGAGTTCCAGATCGCGGTGGCCGGCCGTGGGGAGTAAGCGCCGACGGAGGGAAAAGAGAACGGCCCGCGAGCTGCGGGCCGTTCGAATACCGTTAGATGCGCTGGAAAGCGTGAATTACTGGCGGCGGGTCACCGGCTTGAAGTGGCTTTCGCCACTGCCGAAGTCCCAGCCGAGGACCAGCCAGCCCTCGACGTCCGGGGAGTCGTGGGTGAGACCGGCGAGGGCCACGACATCGACGTGGGTGCACTCGGTCGGACGCCACTGGATGCTGGGCCCGATGTTGAACTTGCGCTCCGGTTTGCTGCGCGAGCCGAGGGCGGTTTCCCACTTGTAGGTCATTTCGAGGCCGACCGAGAGCTTGCTATCGATCAGCGACTTGCTGATGGCTTGGGTGAAGGCCCACTCTTCCGCCTTGCTGTCGGTGAGTTCTCTCTCCCAGACGAAGTTGGCGGCCCAGTGCCAGCCGCAGCCGAAGTCTTCGGCGAGCAGGAGCTTCGGTTCCACGACGTTGCCGCCGTTCTCGGAGTCGACCCACTTGTATTCGAAGTAGAGGGTCGGGTTGAGCGGGATCTTGCCCCAATCAGCGAAGGCCCAGCGGACCTCGGCGGCGACGTCTTCGAAGTCGCTCTCGTGATCCTCGTAGGTCCAGTCGTAGTAGAAATCGAGCTGGAAGCGGTAGGGAAGGCCGAGTTCGATTTCCTCTTGGAACTTGTGGGTCCACTCGCTGCCGTTCTTGCGGCTGCGCCACCACTGTTCGACGCCGAATTCCCACGGATCCTGCTGGATGTAGGCGCGGGTGGTGGCGAAACGGCGGGCGCTGAGCCATTCCGGCTGGCCGTAGGCTCCGCCGGAGGTGTCGTCCTCTGCCAAGCCGGACTCGGAGGTGTAAGCCTGGCCTTGGACGGTGAGGGGTGGATTGAGGGTGGCGCGTTCTTCCGCGTGCAGTGCGAACGGCAACAGGCAGGCGGCGAGGAGGGTTTTGTGAGATAGACTCATGACTGGAGTGGAACGGCCGGGAGGGGATTTTCTTGGGGGAATTTTTTCAAGGGTATTCTGGCGTTAGATCGAGCCGCCAGGGTCCCCGCGAAAATACCAGCCAGCCCCCTCACTCCAACGCCGCGGCCGCGTCGACGACGGGGATGCCGTGGGCCTCGCCGACGGGGGGGCAGGTGAGTTTTCCGCCGCTGCAATTCACGGCGCCGAGCACTTCCTTGCGGATGCGACTGGCCCCGGCGACGCCGTGGTCGGCGAGGAGGGTAATCCAGCGCTGGGTCACGTTATTGAGCGCTTGGGTGGCGGTGCGGGCGTAGGCCCCCGGCATGTTTGCCACGCAGTAGTGAATCACGTCCTCCTCGACGAAAGTGGGGGCTTGGTGGGTGGTCGGGCGGGTCGTCTCGGCACAGCCGCCCTGGTCGACGGCGATGTCGACGAAGACGCTGCCGGGCTGCATCAGCTTCAGCATTTCCCGTGTGATGAGCTTCGGCGCCTTGGCTCCGGGGACGAGAACCGCGCCGATGACGAGGTCCACGCGCGGGAGGAGTTCGGCCAGATTCGCCTCGCTCGAATAGACGGTGTGGGTGCCGCTCATGGTGATGTCGAGGAAGCGCATGCGCTCGAAATCAACCTCGAGAATGGTGACGTCCGCGCCGATGCCGGTGGCGACGCGGGCGGCATTGACGCCCGCGGTGCCGCCGCCAATGACGACGACGCGGCCGGGGGCGACTCCGGGAACGCCGCCTAACAGGGTGCCGCGGCCGCCATTGTGCTTGGCGAGGTGATAGGAGCCGACGATCGACGACATGCGGCCGGCGATTTCGCTCATGGGTTCGAGCAAGGGCAGGCGGTGATTTACCTCAAGGGTCTCGTAGGCGAGGGCGGTGCAGCCGGTGGCGATCAATGCTTCGGTGAGCGGCTTGCTGGCGGCGAGGTGGAGGTAGGTGAAGAGCAGGTGGTGCGGCTGGAGGCGGGCGATTTCCTCGGGCTGCGGCTCCTTTACCTTCACGATCATCTCGGCGGTGGAGAAGACGGCATCGGCATCTGGCAGGATTTCCGCTCCCATGGCGCGGTAGTGATCGTCGCTGTAGCTGGAGCCTGCTCCGGCGCCAGTTTCAACGAAGACACGATGCCCGTGCTTCACGAGGTCTGCGATCGAGCCGGGGATCATGGAGACGCGGTGTTCCTGGGCCTTGATCTCCTTCGGGATGCCGATGTTCATGGTCCTACACGCTAGCGGCGATCCTCGCTGTCGTCTTGACGGAAAAGGCGAGCGCTACCGGGGGATTCGGACAATGAAGCGAGAGATCTTGAATGGCGCAGGGCCATGGCGGATGAAGAAGGGATGAAAGTCACGATCGTGGGGCCCGGCAAAGTCGGGATGGTGCTCGCTTACACGCTGGTACTGCGGGGCGTGGCCCGCGAGGTGGTGCTGGTGGGCTCGAACCGCGAAAAGGCCGAGGGCGAGGCGCTCGACCTGACCCATGCTCAGGCTTTCCAACAGATCCCGGTGAAGGTCCGGGCCGGAGAGATTGAGGATGCGGCTGGAAGTGAGGTGGTCGCGATCTGCGCGTCGATTCCGATGCCGGCGGGGCTGCATACCCGCAATGCATTGGCACAGGGGAATGCGGACTTGATGAAGGAACTGCTGCCGCGGATTGCCAAGGTCGCGCCGGATTGCAAACTGGTGATGGTGACCAATCCGGTGGACGTGCTCACGTGGCAGGCGCTGCAACTGACAGGCTTTCCTCGCGAGCGGGTGGTAGGCACGGGCACGCTGGTGGATTCAATCCGCTTCCGTGAGCTGCTTTCGGAAATGCTGGCGATCCATCCGGACGACTTGCGTGCGTACATCCTGGGCGAGCATGGAGAGCATCAGTTTCCTGCGATGAGTGTGGCGCAGTCGGGAGGGGAGAGGATCGATGATACGCCGGAACGGCGGGCGCTTTGTGAGCGTGCCAAGCATTTCGGCATCGAGGTGTTCCGCAAGAAGGGGAATACCTGCTATGCGATCGGGCAGTCGGCAGCCTACATCATTGAGGCGATCTTGTTAGACGAGAAGAGGACGGTGCCGCTGAGCGTGCTGGTCGATGGGTATCTCGGTGTGAACGACGTGTGCCTGAGCTTGCCCGTGGTGGTGGGGAAGAAGGGGGTGGAGCGGTTCCTTCACCCCGATCTTAATGAGGTGGAGGCGGGGCAATTCCGCGAGGCCGCGAGGGCGGTGCGGGAGGTGATTGAGGGGCTGAGTTGAAGAGCCCGCGAGCCTACCGACCAAGCGGGATGAATCCCGCGGTCCCAGTGTTAGAACGGCTCGTCTGCCCAGCTTGAGCCGACCTTCCACTCTTCGACGAGGTTGCGCGGGAAGTCCTCGAGGAATCGTGAGGGGCGCTGGATCACATCGCCGCTGTAGGACTTGGGATTGATGAAGGGGTAGGTGAGATACAGCTCGTCCTTCGCGCGGGTGATGGCGACGTAGAAGAGTCGTCGCTCTTCCTCCAGCTGGTCTTGATCGTCCGCTTCGAGGATGCGGCCGTTCGGGAACTGGCCGTCGGTCAGCCAGATGAGGAAGATCACTTTCCATTCCAGGCCCTTTGCCTGGTGGATGGAGGACAGCGTCACCTTTTCATCGTCCTTCTCTGCCGTATCGCCGGTGGGTTCGCCATCGGCTCCTCCGAGGAGAGAAAGCTGGGAGAGGAAGTCCAGCACATCATCGAAGTTGCTACCGTAGGACATCAGTTGCTCGATGTCGCTACGACGGTTCTCGTAGTTGTCGTAGGAGGCTTGGAGGAAGTCGGCGTAGAGGCCTTCGAGGATGCTGAAGACCATGTCGGACGGCCGAGCGAACTCGCCGTTCGGCGTGAGTTCGTCCAAAGTATAGCCGAGCTGCTCCCAATGCTTGGCCGCTTTCTTCGGCGGCTTGAGCCCGCCGAGGACTTCGGACCAGACGGGCATCTCCTCGCTTTCGGCGTAGCCGGTCTTCTGCCAGTCGCGCCACAGCTTATCGGCTCCGGCGGCACCGATTCCCGGCAGCAGAAGCACGAGCCGCTTGAAGCTGGTCTCGTCGCGGCGATTGGTGACCAGGCGCATGAAGGCGGAGACGTCCTTGATGTGGGCCTGCTCGAAGAAGCGCAGGCCGCTGGTGATGGCGAAGGGGATACCGCGGTGGGTGAGCTCCATCTGGACTTCCAGCGATTGGAAGTGGGCGCGGTAAAGGACGGCCATTTCCTCCAGCGGGATGCCTTCATCACGGAGTTCTAACATCCGCTGGGCGACGAATGCGGCTTGAGTGGCCGGGTCTTCGAGGGGAACCAGCGCCGGCTTGGTGCCGGTCTCATCGCGCGAGGACTTGAGGTCCTTGTCGAAGCGCGCGTGGTTGGCGCGGATGGCGGCGTTTGAGAGGTCGAGGATTTCCGGGACGCTGCGGTAGTTCGTCTCGATCTTGAAGACACGGCAGCCCTCGTGTCGCTTTGGGAAGCTGAGGATGTTTCCCATGTCGGCGCCGCGCCACGAGTAGATCGACTGCGCGTCGTCTCCCACCGCCATCACGCTGGCGCCGTCGCCGGCGAGCAGGTCGATGAGTTCGGTCTGGACCGCATTGGTGTCCTGATACTCATCGACGAGAATGTGGCGGAAGCGCTTGCGATAGAGGGCGAGCAGCTCCTCGTCCTTCTGGAAAAGCCTCAGGGTGAGAACGAGCAGGTCATCGAAGTCCATCGAGTTCGTCTCCAGCTTACGCTTGGCGTAGCGCTCGTGGGTCTTGTGGATCTCGGACGACCAATCCTCGAAATAGGGGTAGCGATGGATGAGGATGTCATCGAGCGACTCGCCGGTGTTCTCCACCAAGCTGAAGATCGAGGCGAGGACGTCGGCCTTCGGGAAGCGCCGGACTTTCGTATCGATGTCGAGGCTGGCGATCACCCCGGCGAGCAGTGACTTCTGGTCATCGCGGTCGAGGATGGAGAAGGACTTGGTGAAGCCTAACACCTCGGCGTGGCGGCGCAGGATGCGGTTGCCGATCGAGTGGAAGGTGCCGCTCCACAGCGCCGAGACGTCATGGGGGACAAGGGTGCGGACGCGCTCCGTCATTTCCCGGGCGGCCTTGTTGGTGAAAGTCAGGAGCAGGATGTTCCGGGCCTCGACTTCGTGATCGAGCAGGTAGGCGACGCGGTAAGTGAGGGTGCGGGTTTTTCCCGAGCCGGCGCCGGCGATAACGAGGGACGGGCCCGGCGGCGAGGTGACGGCGGCGAATTGCTCGTCATTCAGCTCTGCCCGGTAGTCGATCCCCGACGTGGGGCCGGTCGTTCGCCGGTTCAGCGTGTATTCGCGCGCCATGTGGAAGGCAGCTTCGGGATTTTCGGCAGGTGATCAAGAGTGGCGGATTCTTCAAAAAGTTTTCGCACGTTCACGTTTGACACTCGTGGGGGGAGGGGTTCAACTCCTCTTGCGACTGATTCTCATTAAGCATTGCCGTGAGCCCTCTTCTTTACGCCCTCAATATCGGAACCCTCGCCACTTGGCTGACGGTGGCCGGGGCGAGTTCTGTCGCCTGCGTGGTGAAAGTCGTGGACCGGCTTCCCGACCTGCTGGCTGACAAGCCGAAGGAAACCGAGGTGGTGATCACCCCGATGGCGATGGGGTCCGCCCCGCCGGCCGCCTCGGAGGCAACCAATGATGCGGTGACGGAGGAAGCTGCCGTTCCCGAGGTCCCCGAAGTGCCGGAGATTCCGGAAATGCCCGAGGTGCCGGAGATCGCCGACCTCGAGCCGCTGCCGGACGTTCCCGATCTGCCTCAGGTCACCAGCCCGGATGGCACTGAAAAGCCGAAGGCACCTGTCGCAAAGCCAGCCGCCCGGCCGAAGACGTCCTCGAACCGCAGCACGGCGGGTCAGAAATCGACCACCGGCGAGAGCGGCCAAGGTACTGGGACGGGAAACGGGACTGCGAAAGGTTCCGGCGATAGCCCGGCCGGTGCGAGCCGCTGGGTCGGCGGAAGCATGCCGAAGCCGAACTATCCCTCCTCCTGTCGCCAATCCGGCCAGCAGGGTCGCGTGGTGGTGAATTTCACGGTGGACGAGCGCGGCTATGTCGTCAGCGCCAGTGTTGCGAGCGGGTGCGCCTATTCGGCGCTGAATGATGAAGCCCTGCGCACCGTGCGCCGCTGGAAATTCAAGCCCGGTCCGCGGGCAAGTGCTTCCCGGCCGATTGTTTTCCAACTGAACTGATAGATGTTAGTCGCGAACGTTGTCCTGAAGACCTTCGAGCATGGAGGCTGGATCATGTGGCCGGTGGCGGCCACCTTCTTCCTGGCCCTGTGTGTTTTGTTAGAGCGCACCTACTGGTGGATTTCCCTCAAGCGCTCCATTCGCCCTGATGCGCAGGAGCAGGCCCGTGAAGCCCTTGGCACCGGGAATTTCGGCGTGGCATGGCAGCTCGGCCAGCAGATGCAGGATCCATTCCTCCACAATCTCAACGAGGGTATCTCCCACGCCCATACCTCGATGCTCGCGGCGATGCACCTGCACGCGACCAAGTGGATCGAGCGCTCGGAGGCCCGCATGTGGGTCCTCGGCACCATCATTACCTTGGCGCCACTGCTGGGACTGCTCGGCACCGTGGTTGGCCTGATGGGATCCTTCGCGAAGTTGGGGGACGATGCTCTTCAAGTGAGTTCGATCACCGGTGGTATCGGTGAAGCGCTGATCGCCACGTCATGGGGCCTTGCCATCGCGATCGGCTGCCTGCTGCCTTACAATTTCTTCCGCAAGCGGGTGTCCGCCTTCCGCGGGGCTTTCGAAAACTGGATCAACCACGCCGAGCTGCTGGTGCAGTCCGCCAAGGCGCACGGCCACGATATCGAGGCCTACGCCGTGGAACGCCATCTCAAGCGCTGAGAGCCGATGCCGGTCAAACTCCAGTCGAGCGGTGGCGAAGACCACGAGGAAGATGCGCGGATCGAAATCGTGCCGCTGATCGACATCATGTTCTTCCTGCTAGCCAGCTTCATGATGGTTAGCCTGAGCATGACGAGCATCCACCGGGTGAATCTCAAGCTGCCGGCCGCCAAGACCGCCATGGCCGATAACAAGACTCCGCCGATCCACCTCGCCGTGGATGCCCACGGCGTGATCACATGGGATGCGAAGATCGTCACGCCCACGGAGATCACCGAGCGTCTGCTGGCAATGAAACCGACGGAAGACACCAAGGTGCTGATCGCTCCTGACCAGGATAGCCGCACCCAGGCGGTGATGTCGGTAATCGACGCCGCGCGGGCTGCCGGGGTGGAGAAAGTCAGCTTTGAAACGAAGCTTCAGGCACCGTGAATCCGAAAGTGCTTCCTATCGTCAACGCCGTCGGCTGCATCGTGCTCGTCGGTTTCATTCTGTTCCAATGGTTTGACGGGCGAGCTCTCGGCGATGAACTGCATCAGGCGAAGACGCGCGAGATCCTCGAGAAGAATGCGCGTTTTGAAGCCGAAAAGCACGCCAGCGAGCTTCAGTCCGATATCCAAGGATTAAAGGACTCCGTGGACTCGATCCGCCAAGCGGCGGATGTCGCGGAAAAGGACTTGGCAGCGAAGAACGAAGAGATCGGCAAGTTTGCCGCCGGCCTCGAGGAGGCGAAGGCCAAGATCGTGACGTGGGAACAGGCGGTGAAGGAGCGCGACGAGGCACTCCAGAAGCGCGATGCGGCCCTTGCCGAGCGGGATTCGAAGATCAAGGAAATCAACGGCCAGCTTGTGGCGACTCGCAAGCGGTTGGATGAAGCGGTGGAGGAATTGAAGAAGGCCGGCGCGCACTGAAGTGCGGATGTCTTTATGGCGGCGCGAAGATTCTGTTAGCCTTCTGCGACGATCCTCAGGTCGAATTTGCCAACCGGTATTTCCTCGCTGTCGTCGCAGCCGATCAGCGTCAGATTACCGTTTTCGATCCACCAGATCGCCCGTTGGCCGAAGCGACGGCCGAGGGTGATGGCGTCCTCCTTCGCTATTTCCACGCCCCAGCCGGGTTCGCGATGGGAACGGTCCGGCGAGCAGCCGGTGGCCCGGAAGTAGGGAAGAGCCTTCAATTCCAATGTCCGGCGCAGTGCCTCGTCTTCGAGGAGGTTTTGGGCGGCACTGGTGGGGCGATCCATTGGATTCCAGCCGGTGATGATGGCGAACTTCCTTGGCAAAGGCATCGGCCGGATTCCGAGGAGGAAGACGGTCGAGAGGTATTCTGCGGGCATGGTGGTCATAAGAAAGCGGCAATTGTTTGATTAGAACATCGACGCGAATCCGGCTCATTCCAACGAAAGATGGTCCTAAAGAGCCGGTCATTTGTAACGGAATCCGGCTGTTGAGAAACATGACTTCTAGCCGCCGAAGCTCTTGTTCCAGAGCGAGGCGTAGAAGCGCGTGGGATCCAGGCCGACAGGCAAGCCGGAGACTTGGCCATCGCCGGTTTCGACGATTCGCCAGCTTCCATCTTCTAACAGGGCGACGTCGATGGTGAGAAAGGATGACCGGAACCTTGTTGCAATCTCTTTCCAGCGGCCTATCTCGTCGAGAGGACTCGGCGAGCGCTCGTCCGGCAGCACGAGGACTTCTCCCTGCCAAAAGAAGAGCCGGGTTTCCTCTACCAAGGGGAGGCCGCGGATGTCGCTGCCGCGCTCCACGATGGGAAGGAACTCCCGCAAGACCACGCCGCGGTTGAAGAGCTTGCCGCGCTCATGCCGGAATACTTTGAAGATCTCCCGGAAACGTTCTTCGGAAGTGCTGGCGGGAATGTAGCAGCCGTCCTTCCAGCGAGACTTCGCGGATTTCACCCAATCCTTGATAATGGCATCAGCATGCCGGAAGGACTGATAGAGGTCCCATGCATCATCCGGTGAGTCGCCTTCGATCCACGCGCTTCGCGAGGTGTGTCCTTCGGTATGCTGGTAGGCGAGGGGAAGGTAGTGCGCCTCGTCATAGGCATCGGGCGAGGTGATCGGAGTGAAGCCGCGGTCAGAGAGCCCGTCGTGAAGCTTCCGATAGGTTTCACCGGGAACCATCCATCCGCGCACCAGCACCTGCCGGTCTTCCCCGGGGTCAGGCAGTATCTTCAGGCAAGTGGCGATGTCGCCGACTTCGAGATCCTCGTGGGAGTATGCGAAACACGCGAAGCCCACCGAACGTGCGGCTTCATATTCGGTCACGAAGTCGGGATCGATTCTTCGGGGCGAAAACGGTTCGCAGGGGAAGAGCAGAATCATGGTGGTGGAGGCGGATCAGAGGACAAAAAAAATGCCAGCCCCGCGGTGGCAGGGCTGGCATTGGTGAGGAAACGAAATGCCTTATCCCTGCGCCGCGGCAGCGGGTGCGTTGCCGGGTTGGGTGCCGCCGGGCTTCTTGACGGTCTGGATGCGCAGGTCGCGGAGCTGCTTGGGATCGACCTCGGCGGGCGATTGGCTCATGAGGTCGCTGCCCTTGTTGTTCTTCGGGAAAGCGATGACTTCGCGGATCGACTGTTCGTTGCAGATCAGCATGACGGTGCGGTCCAGGCCGAGGGCGAGGCCGCCGTGCGGCGGGGCTCCGAAGCGGAAGGCATCAAGGATATGGCCGAATTCTTCTGCGGCGGTTTCGTCGGAGATGCCGAGCGCCTTGAACATCGCGGCCTGAAGCGGAGCTTCGTGGATCCGGATGGAGCCACCGCCGAGTTCGGTGCCATTCAGGACCACGTCATAGGCCTGTGCGCGGAGGTCCGTGGAAAGCTCGCCCTTCAGCAGCTTCTCCTCGTCTTCCTTGAGCGGACGGGTGAATGGGTGGTGCACGGCAACGTAGCGGCTGGTCTCTTCATCGAAGGCCAGCAGCGGGAACTCGGTCACCCAGAGGAAGTTCAGCTCCTCGTTTCCTTCGAGAAGGTTCTGCATGTCCGCGCATTGCAAGCGGACGCGGCCGAGCACGTCGCAGGCGGGCTCCCACTGGTCGGCTGCGAAGAGGATCAGGTCTCCTGCCTGGATGTTGAGCTTGCTGCGCAGCGCCTCGACTTCTGCATCCGTCATGCGCTTCACGAAAGGCGAGCGCCAGGATTCGCGGTCATCACCGCGTGCCTGGATGTAGGCGAGGCCTTTGGCTCCGGCGGTTTGCGCGAGCTTGGTCAGCTTGTCGATCTGACCGGTGGAGATGTCGGCGAAGCCCTTGGCATTGATCGCTTTCACGACGCCACCAGCGGCGACGGCACCGGAGAAGACACGGAATTCGCAGTCCTTCAGCTCTTCGGTGAGGTCGACAAAGGTCATGCCGAAGCGGCGGTCCGGCTTGTCGGAGCCATAGACGTCCATCGCCTCGCGCCACGTGATGCGGTCGAAGCTCGCCGGGATGTTCGCGCCCCGGGCTTCCTTGAAGACCCGGCCAAGAAGACCTTCGACGAGTTTGATGATGTCTTCCTGCTCAACGAAGGAGGCCTCGATGTCGATCTGGGTGAACTCCGGCTGGCGGTCGGCGCGCAGGTCCTCGTCACGGAAGCACTTGGCGATCTGGAAATACTTTTCCATGCCGCCGACCATGAGGAGCTGCTTGTATTGCTGCGGGGCTTGCGGCAGCGCGTAGAAGGAGCCGGGTTGGAGGCGGGATGGCACGAGGAAGTCGCGAGCACCTTCCGGCGTGGACTTGGAAAGGATTGGCGTCTCGATCTCGCAGAAGCCCTGCTCATCGAGGAAGTCGCGGGTGGACTTGGTCACGCGGTGGCGCGTGCGCAGGTTCTGGGTCATGCGCGCGCGGCGGATGTCCAGGTAACGGTAGCGCATGCGAAGGTCCTCGTTCGACAACTCCTTATCCAGCTGGAAGGGGAGGACATCGGCCTTGTTCACGATGATGAGGCTGGAGGCGACGATTTCGATTTCGCCGGTGCCGAGCTTGTCGTTGGTGGTGCCTTCGAGGCGCTTGGCGACCTTGCCGACGACTTGCACGACGTCTTCGCCGCGGAGCTTGTGGCTGGCGGCGGCGGCTTCGGGACTTTCCTCGGGGCGGAAGACACACTGGGTCACGCCCTCGCGGTCGCGAAGGTCAACGAAGATGACGCCGCCCTGATCTCGCACGGTATTCACCCAGCCAATCAATGTGGCGGTTTCACCGATGTGGGAGGAGCGGAGTTCGTTGCAATGGTGCGTGCGCATGGTCGGAAAAGTGGAAGGTGATCGGAGATCGGAAAGGCTGAAAAGGTTAGGCGAGGAGCGGGCCGTCGGGTTGCTTGAGGCGTTCGGTGAGCCAGTCGGCGAGGCCGAGGACATGGCAGGTTTCCTCGCCGCGGGAGGAGAGGGCCTTGAGCTTGAGCTCGGGCAGTTCGCTGCCGATGACGAGGGCGAAGCGGGCTCCGCTGCGCTCGGCGTTCTGGAACTGCTTGTTCACCTTGGCGGCGGAGAAGGGGAGATCGCAGGAGATGCCAGCATTGCGGAGGTCGCTGAGGATTTCGAGCGCGGCGGGGCGCTTCGAGTCGTCGGCGAGCACGAGGTAGATCTCGCAGGCGGCGGCATTGCGCTGCAGCCATGCGGCCATGTTCAACTCGGCATGCGGGGTTTCCTCGATCAGGTTGCGGATGACGTAGTCGCCCATCGCGAAACCGGTCGCGGGCATGGAGATGCCGCCATCAGAAATGATGCCGACCAGAGTGTCGTAGCGACCGCCACCAGCGACGGCGCGCATACTTTTCTTCGAGTCGAAGACTTCGAAGACGACGCCGGTGTAGTAGGCGAGACCGCGGACGATAGAGAGATCGAGTGAGAGGTAGTCGCCGAGACCGCGAGCGGTGAGCTCGGCGCGGATAGTTTCGAAAGCAGCGGAGGCGTTCTCGGGGTTGGCAATGAAGGCATTCACCTCAGAGGCACTGAGGCCGAGGGCAGACAGCTTCTGCTCGGTCACTTCCGGCTTCTCGCGCTCCAGCTTGTCGATGATCTGGAGGAAATCCGGGATGCTCTCTTCCTTGACGCCGCGTTGCGACGCGAAATCGAGCCAAGCCTGACGGTCGGAGACGCGCACGATGAAGTCGCCCGGCTGGAAGCCGAAGGCGAGCATGGTGTCGATTGCGAGTGCGATCAGTTCGGCATCGGCCTGGGGGCCGGCTTCGCCGAGGATGTCGACGTTGAATTGGAAGAACTCACGGCCGCGGCCCTTCTGCGGCTTCTCGTAGCGGAAGCATTGGCCGATTTCGAACCACTTGAGCGGCTTCGGGAAATCGCGTTGATGTTGGGCAACCAAGCGCGCCAGCGAGGCTGTTACTTCGGGACGAAGCGTCACGTCGCGGCCGCCTTGGTCCTCGAAGCGAAAGAGCTGCGAGTTCAGTTCGCCGCCTGCTTTCTTCATGTAAAGGGCGGTGTCCTCGAGAAGCGGCGTTTCGTATTCCACGAAGCCGTAGCGGCGTGCGACCGAGCGCCAGGTCTCAAACAAATAGTTCCTCGCCGCGGTGTCTTTCGGGAGAAAGTCGCGGAAACCGGGAAGTGCTTGGAAACGAGGACCTGCCATGAGCGGGCGGGGAGGATGCATGGGCAATCCTGCATTTCAAGGGCAGAAGCGGGTCTTTACCCTTGCCGGTTTCAGGGGTCTCCCGGCTAGCTCTTGTCGTGATCCGCACGCTGCGCGCCGTTGATTTCCGCTGCTTTTCCGGCCTGGGGCTGGAGATCCCGGAGGGCGGGGCGGTATTCACGGGGGACAATGCGCAGGGGAAGACCTCGATTCTGGAGGCGGTCTGCGTGCTGGTGCGGCTGCATTCGCCGCGGACGCGGAAGGTGCCGGCGATGTGCCGGATGGGCGGGGCGGGGGGCTTCGGGATTGCGGGAGAGGCTTGGGGGCAGGAGCGGCGGGTGCGGTGGCAGCGGGCGTTCGAGCTGGCGGTGGATGGCGAGCCGCGGGAGGGAGCTGGCAGTTATTTGTCGGACGGCGGGCTGATCGTATGGATGGGGAATGAGGACCTCGAACTGGTCAGAGGCGCGGCGGAGACGCGGCGGCACTATCTGGATTTCATCGGCTCGCAGGTGGAGCCGGGGTATCGGACGGCCTTGGCCCGCTACCGGCGTGCCTTGAAGGCGAAGAATCTCCTGCTGAAGGATCTGCGGCCGCGGGAGGAGGAACTCCGGTCCTATGAGGAAGTGATGATTTCGGAGGGCACGCTGCTGGTGGAGGCCCGGACGCGGCTGGTGGAACTCATTTCGCCTCGCGCGGCGGATTCGCAGCGGGAGGTGAGCGGGAAGGAAGAGCTGCTCGGCTTGGAATACCGTCCGGCGGGCGGACATGATCTACGGCTCGCGCTTGAGCAGGCGCGGGATCGCGAACGACGGCAGCGACAGAGCTTTGTCGGTCCGCACCGGGATGACCTGTTGCTTTCGATCAATGGACTTCCCGCCGGGGAGTTCGCGAGCGAAGGACAGCAGCGGACACTGGCGCTCGCGCTGAAGCTCGCGCAAGGGGAGGCGCTCGCGGCGGTTCGCGGCAGCCTGCCGGTCTATTTGATCGACGACGTCTTCGGCGAGCTCGATCCCGGTCGCCGGAATGCCGTGCTGCGGGTGCTACCCGGCGCGGCGCAGAAATGGATCACCACCACTCACCTCGGCTGGCTCAATGAGTCAGCTGGCTTGGAGGGGATGGCCCGCTTTGCGGTGAAAGCGGGCAGCGTTGCGAACGCGATCGATTAGCGGGGGATGACCAGCGATTGTCCGGGCTTGATCATCGCGCTCTTCGAGCCGTTGGCCTTCTGGATGGCAGCCACGCTGGTGCCGTAGCGCTTGGCGATGTTGTAGAGGTTGTCGCCGGACTTCACCGTGTGGGTGCTGGACTTCGCCTTGGGCTTGGACTTCACCAGTTCCTTTTTCACCGTAACCTTCGGCTTCGGCGTGGATTTCACGACCGAGGAGGAAGACGACTTGGTGGACGTCTTGGACTTGGGAGTGCTCTTCGACGAGGTGGTGTTCTTGGCGACCGCGCGCTCGGGTGCGGTTCGCTCGACCGTCCTGCGCGCGGGAGTGGACTCTTCCACCTTGCTCGACGACTTCGTCGGCTTCTTGTAGACCACCGTGGTGGTGGTTGGGCCCTGCTGGTAAGGTACCGCGTTGCTCGGTACTTCCTCCACCTTCACGAACTCCGGAGAGACCGGGATATTGGTCGCTGCCGCGCGATCAGGCTGGGCATCGGCGATCTGGCGGGAGGAGCCTTTCTTCCATTGGGAAGGACTGTCTGCCCAAGCTTCAACGTAGTTGCCGCGGCTATCAAACGGGCCGAGGCCTTGCGGGTTGCCACCGGCGGTTGCACCGCCGCCGCCGTGATTGGCGCAGGAGGCGAGGAAGAGGGAAAGGAATGCTGCGGGAAGGAAAAGCCAACGCGATTGCATGGGCCTCACTATGGGAAATTCGCGGCGGTTGGCAAAGCTTGATTATTAGTGTTAGAAGCAGGTCCGGGAAAGTACGGAGTCCGAAGGGGTTTTCCGTGCTCGGATTTGCCCTTGATTCCGGCGGTCCGGTCTGGCAACCCGTGGACCGTCCAAACCGGAAAGGGGCATTAGCTCAGTTGGTAGAGCGCTTCGTTCGCAATGAAGAGGTCAGGAGTTCGAATCTCCTATGCTCCACTTTTCCTGTTGGCCTTGAAATCCGCCCCGCACTGGGGGCTTTTTCCTTTTCGGCTGTGAATGCCAAAGTCGTCACCCGGACGCAGACTCAGCCCCGAATGAGCTCGCAAACGCGGGCCACGTCATCCTCGTCCATAGAGGTGGAAAGCGGCAGGCAAAGCACGCGGCTGGATACGTCTTGGGAAACCGGGCAATCGCCCCAAGAGCCCAAGCTCGCCACCGTATCCAGGCTTGGGTGGAAGTAGCGGCGAGGGAACACGCTTGCCCTATGGAGGCGATCAACCGCCCGCAGCAACATGCGCTCCGACTCAAAAAGGACAGAGTAATAGGCATAGTTGCGCGAGGCACCGGTGCGCCACGCAATACCGTCGGCCAAGCCGGGACAGCCGGCCAAACCAACGTCATAGTCTTCCGAGCGAGAGCGCCGAAGGCTCAGGATCGTGTCCAGATGATCGAAAACGCAAAGACCCATGGCTGCGTGAAACTCGCTCATTTTGGCATTGATGCCCACCCCATGGAAATCGCCGGGCCCGTTGTGACCAAAGCGCCGCATCCACTCGAGCTTCGCATCCACCTCGGGCGTTTGGGCCACGACGAAGCCACCCTCCACCGAGTGGAAGAGCTTGGTGGCATGCAAGCTGACCATCGATACGTCGCCCCACTCCAAGATGCTGCGCCCTTTGAAATTCACCCCGAAGGCATGGGCAGCGTCGTAGATCACCGCCAGGCCGCGCTTTGCAGCAATGGCGGCGATGGCTTCCACGTCGCAGGGATTGCCGAAAACATGCGGGGCAACGATCGCCTCCGTACGCGGCGTGATCGCCGCTTCGATGGCCTGCGGATCGAGCGTGAGGCTGTCGGGCTCGATGTCGGCGAAAACCAGGCGGCACCCTTCCCAAAGGGGGCAACTGGCAGTAGCGACGTATGAGAAAGGGGACGTGATGACCTCTCCCGCCACGCCCAAGGCCTTAAATGCGATTTGCAGGCCCAGAGCTCCATTGGCCAAGCAACGCGCCATTCGTCCCAAGCCATGATGGGTCTGCAGCTTCTGCTCCAATTCCTGAACCAGTGGGCCATCATTGGTCAGAAGCTTGCGCTCCCAAATCCCTTGGAGGCGCCGCACGTAGTCTTTGAATGGTGGCAAAAACGGCTCAGTGACCGGGATCGCCTTTGTAGGCGGCATATGGGTGATATGCATAACGGGAGGGGGAGGGTGAGGGTGGGGTGGAGCCGGAGGGTGAGAGCCCGGCTCGGCTGCGATAATAGCAGCCAGCCTGCATATACTGTAGAATATTCTTGTAAGGGAATCCCCTACTTATTTCCGGGTTATTTCAGGACAACAGATTAGAATTAGATTAGAATTAGATTAGAAACAGATTAGAGGAAGGTGAGAATCTCCCGAGGCTGCCGGGAGTCGTCGTCGGAACATCCGGCGATGGTGACCTGATCGCGGGCCGCTGGCGGGCGATTCCAGAGGGCCGCCGCGCGGGACTTTACATTTGGCTGGCAACGGCATTTCCCGGGGCCTACTGTGTCGGCGGATTATTGAAAACCGCTGTTCCCCCAATCACCCTCACCCTCACCCTCGCCCGCGCTTTTCCGACGCCTCTCTCAAGGCGGTCGGTCGTAAAACTCCTGCCCTGCCGCCCCCTGACAGATGCCAATCCTCCTCCGCTGCCAAGTTATCACTCGTTCTCAAATGAAGAGATTGGCTTCATTCTGAATGTTTTTGTGTGCCCGTAATCAAGTAGCGTATGAAGCTGGCAATCATGCAGCCTTATTTTTTTCCCTACATTGGTTACTTTCAATTGATGCATGCTGTAGATGAATTTATCGTCTATGATAATATTCAATTTACCAAGAAGGGGTGGATTAACCGGAATCGGATTTTGGTGAACGGTGCAGATTCATATATTGGAATTCCTTTGAAAAAAGATTCGGATTATTTGAATGTGGTTGATCGATATCTCGCGGACGTGTGGCCGGAGGAACAAAAAAGTTTGTTAAACAGGCTCACGGGATCCTATCGGAAGGCGCCCCATTTTGAGAGCGTATTTCCGCTGATCAAAGAAATAATACAGAGCGAAGAACGAAATCTGTTTGGGTTTTTGCTGTCATCGCTCGTTAAGGTTAAAAATCACATTGGAATCACTACGCCGTTAATTGTGTCGTCGTCCCTCGCGATTGATCACGCACTGCGTTCGGAAGAAAAGGTGATGGCCTTGTGCAAAGCTCGTAACGCACAAGTCTACATGAATCCAATTGGCGGTGTTGAGCTCTACTCGAAAGAGTCTTTCAGGGGCGATGGTATCGAGTTGCAATTTTTGAAAGCGGATAATATCCAATACCCTCAGTTTTCAAATGAGTTCGTCCCCTTCCTGTCGATCATTGATGTGTTGATGTTTAATTCGCAAGAACGGGTTCGTGATTTTCTTAATCAATACACCCTTCAGTGAAAATATGCTCGGTGGACCTCGCCGCAATCGTCGCCGCCCTCCACCAATACCAAGCGAATCTTATCCGTTTGGCACAAGCCGCGTGATGAATCCCCCCACTGACCATCTTTCGAATATCGCCGGAATACTCTGCGGCCGAGGCAGCAGAGTTCGTGTGCCGTTGTCACCCTTGGTGCCGACCGGGAAAAGCCACACTTCCGTGCCATGATTACGTTGAAGCAACGAGCCTTCTCCGGGTTCCTATGGAGCTTTATCGACGCCCTTGGCGCGCGTCTGATGCAGTTCGTCATTGGCTTGACGCTAGCCCGGCTCCTGCTGCCCAAGGAGTTCGGGCTGATCGGGATGCTGACGCTGTTCATCATGGTGTCGCAAGCCTTTGTGGCGGGGGGATTCGGCTCGGCCTTGATCAGGAAGAAGGATGCCACAGACCTGGACAGCTCATCCATCTTCTATTTTAACCTCGCACTAAGTGCCTTGTTAACCGGTTTGCTTTGTCTGGCCGCGCCATGGGTGGCGGGGTTTTTCAGTGAGCCTCTGCTTGTGCCGTTGCTGCGCGTCCTTTCCCTGCTGATCGTCATCAACGCCTTCGGTCTGGTGCAAGGCACCTTGATGATGAAGGCCATGGACTTCAAGACGCAGGCCAAGATCACCGTGATCGCCAGCGCCGCGTCCGGTGCCATCGGCATCAGTCTGGCCCTGTGCGGATTCGGCGTCTGGAGTCTCGCCTACCAGCAGCTAGCCCAGGCTATCTTTCGTGTGGCCCTGCTGTGGATATTTAACAGCTGGCGTCCCCGCTGGGCCTTCAGTTTCGACTCGCTGCGATGCCTTTTCGCCTTTGGTTCCAAAATGCTGGCCTCCGAGCTGCTCAACACGATATTCGAGAACGCGTATCTCCTCCTTATCGGGCGTGTCTTCTCGGCTGCCGACTTGGGCTTCTACACGCGGGCCAACACCCTGCAGGAAATGCCCTCCAAGACCTTGTCGATGGTGGTGGACCGCGTCGCCTTTCCCCTGTTTTCCTCCATTCAGGACGACCTGCCGAGGGTGAAGCAAGGGATGAAGAAAGCCTTGGCCATCCTCGGCTGTCTTAATTTTCCCATCATGGTCGGCCTAGCGGTGGTGGCGGAGCCGCTCGTCGTAACGCTGCTCACCGACAAGTGGCTGCCCTGTGTGCCCTACTTCCAACTGCTCTGCGTGGTCGGGCTCCTCTATCCCCTGCATTTGGTGAACCTGAACGTGTTGAAAGCCTTGGGACGTTCCGACCTTTTCCTGAGGCTGGAGATCATGAAGAAGGTGCTGGTCGCCCTCAATCTCGCGATCTCCTGGCGATGGGGCATCTCCGCCATGATCGCGGGGCAGGTGATCATCTCCATTGTCTCTTACTTTCTCAATTCCCACTACAGCAAGGCTCTGCTCGGCTACAGCTCCATCGAACAGCTGGGCGACATGGCTCCCTACTTGTTTACCGCCCTGCTGATGGGAGTGGGCACCTACATGCTGCGTCTGCTGGAGTTCCACTCCATGCCTCTGCTGCTGGTGGTGCAGGTGGCGACAGGCGCCCTGCTCTTCACCCTCATCGCCCGCCTGGCCCGGCTCTCCGCCTTCTTGGAGGCCGAAACCACACTCAAGGATAAAATCGGGGGGCTCCTACGCCCCCGGGCCGGTTGATCTTCTTTGGCGAGTCTTGCGTCTTCGCGCGGAACAACCATGCGCTGCCGCGTTGGCAGTCGGCTTAACGCTGGAACTCCAATCCAGCCTTGCCGAGTTGTTTGAGCCGGCGGGCCAGCGAAAAGACAGCCCCAAAGGCCGGGTAGCGAATCGCCGCCAGCCAAAGCTTCTCGCTGTGGCCAAGCGGCTTGTATGCGCGGGCAAAGGACTCTCCCATCTCGTTATCGCGGCGCAACAGGGCCAAGCGCAGGATGCGCCGGCGCATGGCCCTCTCAAACTTGGCCACCAACTCCTCGCCCAGATTGTGTTTGCGGCATAAGTACACACACAGCTCGGAATTCGAGAGCCAAAAGCGCATCTCCTTCTCTGGATCCCTGCTGCGCGTGGCCGATTCGGGCAGCATGCCTCTCGTGGCGAAGGATTCCTCGAAGCGGTGGGCCCGACCGTGCAGCAGGAGTTCGGCCCAAAGCTGGGTGTCGCCCATCTTGAAATGGCCACTCTTGTGCAGAAACGGATCGGCTTCGGTAATGCTCCGGACCAGGTCGAGGCGGGACATGGCAGTGCAGGTCAAGATGCCTCCGTGGCCGTGCAGGAGATCCTCGATTCGGGGATTGGAGACCGGCGGTTTCGGGCGAGTGCCAAAATAATTGGTCACCCGTTCGTCCGTCTCCACGTAAAGGCGGTCGTAGTCCGAGCAAACAAGGACGCAATCCTCATGGTCCTCGAGATACTGCGCCTGCAGCTGCAGCTTGTCATCCCGATGCCAGTAATCGTCTCCCTCGCACCAGGCCATGTACGTGCCCCGCAAGGCGGCATGCGTGCGGACAGAATTCTGGGTAGCGCCCACATTTCGTTCGGAGGTGATGACGCGCACCTTATCCGGAAACCGACGCTGATAGTCGAAGACGATGTCTCGCGTATCATCGGTCGAGCAGTCCTCTCCGATGACCAACTCGAAGGGAAAGTCCGTCTTCTGCGCCAGCACGCTTTCGATCCCGCGCGCGATGTAGGGCGCGTGATTGTAGGTGATCATCATTACGCTGACGAGCGGACGCATGGTGGGGTGGGGGGTAGAAGGGTGGGGTGTTAGAATAATCCTTGGCCGATCGCCTTCTCCCAGCGCTTGGCCTGGATGCTGTCGGACCATGACATTTTTCCTTGGGTGGCTGGCGCGGATGGGGCGTCAGGGGAAGCGGGGCCGGGGAGGCGACCGCGGGTGCCGGTCATGATGCGGACGAGGCTTTTCAAGCCCATGAGGTGGAGCCGCCGGTTGGTGATGAGCATGGGATCGGAGCTGATCGCCTTGATCATCGATTTCAGGCAGCCGGGGTAGTCGGTCCAGAGGAAGCACTTCGAGCAGAGGTAGCTGTAGAAATTGCCGGCGGACCAACGGAAGACCTCGCGCGGGATCCCGGGATTTCGCTCGCGGGCGCGGCGCATGGCGATCTCGTAAGAGAGGCTCATCCAGGGGATGTTCAGACTCATGCAGGCCTCGACCTGCCGGTAGCCGACGAGAGGACGGCGGACTAGGCCGATGGTGTATTTCTCGGCGACGCGGATGCAGAGATCCCAGTCCTCGCAGCCTTGCGAGCCTTCCTGTTCCTCGCAGTTGAGGTAGAGGCCCACATCGGCCAAGGCGGAGGCGCGGAACATGGGGACGCTGGCATTCCCGATGAAGTTCCGGAGGATGAGCGGCACGGGAGCCCGGCCCTCGATTTCGAAAGGGAAGGAATCGGTAAGCCGCTGGCCTTGGGAATCGATCTTTTCCGACCAGCAGTAGGACATGCCCATTTCCTCGCCGCCGGCCTCCATGCAGGCGACTTGGGCTTCCAGTTTTTCGGGGAACCAGAGGTCATCCGCGTCCAAGGGCGCGATGTATTTTCCGCGTGCTTCGCGGATGCCCGAGTTCCGCGCGGCGCCGACCCCGCCGTTCTCGCGCTGGATCAAACGGACGCGCGGATCCCGCGCGGCGTAGTCGAGGGCGATTCGCGCCGTCCCATCGCGCGAGTCATCGTCCACGACGAGGATCTCGATTTCGCGCAAGGTCTGCGAGCAGGCTGATTCCAGTGTGAGGGACAGCCAAGCTTCGGCGTTGAAGGCGGGGATGACGACCGTTACAATCGGCGAGTCAGCCCGGGGGGAGGAGGGCATGGTGGCAGGATAGGAAGCCTGGAGCAGATTGGCAATGAAGAAGTCCGGGCGGTTAGCCACGCGATCACGGAGGGCTGGCGGACTCGAATGGCGGTGGATGGAGAGTTCAGAGGGGGTGTGGGTCGGGGAAGTGGGCGAAGCGCTCGGCCAGTGCGGGGAGGAGCAGCAGGGTGAGTAGGGTGGAGGAGATCAGGCCGCCCAGGATGACGATGGCCATGGGGCCCTCGATTTCCTGGCCGGCGGCGGTGGGCCGCAGGGCGATGGGGATGAGGACGAGTGCGGTGACGAGTGCGGTCATCAGCACGGGGATGAGCCTTTCGCCGGCGCCGCGAATGGCGGTCTCGCGGTTCCAGGGCAGGCCTTCGTCGAGGACCAGATGCTCGTAGTGGGAGATCATCATGATCGCATTGCGGGCGCTGATGCCGAAAAGGGCCACGAACCCGACAAGCGCACCCAGCGACATGGGGATGCCGGTGAGGAAGATCGCGAAGACCCCGCCGATGAGCGCGAAGGGCAGATTTGCCAAGACGAGGGTGAGATGCCGGCCATTCCGGAAGGCCATCCACAGGATGAGCACGATGATGGCGAGGGCCAGCGCCGACGAGACGATGAGATTCCGGTTTGCCTGGGACTCCGCTTCGGCGGCACCGGTGTAGGTGATCTGGGTTCCGCCGCCGGGATGGACCTTGCTTGCGATGGTGTGCTGCGCCTCGGCCATGACCGCGGAGATGGGTCTTGAACCGGCATTGAAGGTGACGCGCTGGAGCCGCCGGCCGCCCTCATGCTCAATCACCGCGTGGCCGGAGCCGATGAAGATCTCCGCGACATCCGCGAGGCGCACTGTTGGTCCCGGCGGCTGAATGAGCGGGAGATCGCCCAGGCCGGCGATGCTGCCCTGCGAGCCGGGGCCGACGAGCACGACGGGGATGATTTGACCCCATTGATAGAGATTGGAGACCTCGGCACCCTGATAGGCGGTCTGCACGGCGGTCATGACGTCTGCGGGGAGGAGCCCGAATTGCTCCATCGCGCGGGGCTTCATGCGGATGCCGATGCGAGGGCTGCCTTCGGTGGCCTTGGCGATGACGTCGGTGGCACCAGGTGTCTCCTTGAGCAGGCCGGCTATGGTAGCCGCCGTGTCCGCCAGGAGGCCAAGATCATTTCCGTAGATGCTGACAATGCCGGCCGCTGTCTCGCCGCTGATCGATTCTCCGATGCGGTCACCCAGGAAGGTGAGGACTTCGGATTGGATGCCGGGATACTTGCCAAGGAGATCCCGGAGGTCGTCTTGAATCGCCGCCTCATCAAGGGAGGGGTCCGGATTCAGCTCCACATGCATCTCGGCACGCTCCGGTCCCCAGGTGTCCACGCCCTGCTCGGCGCGGCCGGCCTGGAACTCGACGGAGAGGATGCGCGGGTCCTGAAGCAACTCGTGCGAGATCCGTTCTCCCAAGCGATTCATCTCCCGAAGTGAGGTGCCGGGAATGGCTGCGACCTGGATCACGAAGTGGCCTTCGCGGAACTCCGGCAGGAACTCGGTTTTCAGCCGGGGCACCAGCATTGCCGCGCCGACTCCTGCTGCGAGGACGAGGAGGCTGGCCAGCACGGCGTAGCGCGTGAAGAGCGTGAGCAAGGCGGTGTGAATGCTTCTCAGCCAGCGCAGATAGAAGGGCTCGCGATCCTCCGCGTGTCCATGCAGGAACAGCGAACAAAGTGCCGGTGTGACGGTCACGGCAATCAGCAGCGAGATGGCGGTAGCCACGACGAATGCCAGGCCCAGTGGGGCGAAGAAGCGCTCCTGAACGCCTCCCAGAACGAAGACCGGGATGAAGGCCGCGATGACGATGAGCGTGGCGAAGACGATCGCGCCGCGGACTTCGATCGATGCCTCCAGGACCACTTCCGCGGCGGGCAGTGGAGTTTCTAACAGGGCATTCAGGCGAAGGCGGCGGACGATGTTTTCCACATCGATGATCGCATCATCGACCACCACGCCGATGGCGACAGCGAAGCCACCGAGCGTCATCGTATTGAGGGTGATGCCGAAGCTCCGGAAGACGAGCATGGCCCCGATCAGCGACATCGGGATGGAGATGAAGGAAATGAAGGCGGTGCGCGGACTCCGCAGGAATAGCAGCAGCACCACGACGACGAGCCCGATGCCAATGAGGATGGAGTCGCGGATGTGATGGATGGCCAGCTCGATGAAATTGGCCGGCCGGTGGAGACTGCGGTGGAGGGTGATCTGCTCGGTGGCGAGGGCGTCGGCGTAGTTGTCCAGCGCTGCCTCGACACGACGGGTGACCTCCAGGGTATTGGCACCGTATTGGCTGGTCATGGCCAGCAGGACTCCGGGCTCGCCCTGAATCAGCGCGTCGCCGAATTTGGGGGCTGCGGCCAGGGTTACATGCGCCACATCGCGGAGGTGGATCGCGTCCCCGCCGCTGCCGCGAACGATGGTTGCGCCGAGCAAGCCGGGGTCGACAGGGATGCTCTCTGCATCGAGCACCAGTCGCTGATTCGGCGTCTCAATGTATCCCGCTCCCTGAGTGCCGGTGGCACCGGTGGTGGCACGGGTGATATCGGCGAGGGTCACGCCGTAGCGGGTCATCTGATCCTGGTCGAACTTCACCTCCATGCGGCGCGATTCGCCACCGACGACGCTGACCTCCGCCACGCCGGGGATGGCGCGGAGGAGCGGTGCCAAGTTCCAATCGGCGAAGGTGCGCAGCTCGAGTGGTGAGAGCTTGGTGGAAGTGATGCCCACCTTCAGCAGGTCCATTGTGGAAGAGACCAGGGGCGAAAGGGTGGGTGCCTTGGCCTCCTTCGGCAGGCGTGTGCCCATCTCCGCCATGCGCTCGGTAAGCAGCTGACGGTCGGCGAGAATGTCCGAAGAGTCAGCGAAGGTGATGGAGACGACGGAGAGACCTTGTCCGGACTCCGAGCGGATCATCTCGATCCCGGCGATGCCACTGACCGCGGCTTCGATCGGATAGGTCACGAGCTGCTCGACCTGCTCCGGTGCGAGTCCCGGTGTCTCCGTCTGGATGGTGACCTGGGGAGGGACGAAATCGGGGAAGACGTCCAACGGCATCTGTGGCGCTTGCCAGACCCCGATGGCCATCACCAGCAGGCCTGTCACGACGACAACGGCCCGATAGCGCAGCGAGAAATGAATGAGGGAGCGAAGCATGGATGAGCCGTCGTTATCCGATCGATCGGTCGGTCACTCTTCCTCGGCTGGTTGGTTGGCGAGTGCCTCCTGAGAGAGGAGGACCTGGGCGCCGCTGATTACTACCTCGTCCTTGCCCGCTTGCTCCTTACTCACATACCAGCCACCTGCCACGGGGTGATCGATGGGGATTTCGATGCGCTCGAACTCATGATCCTTCCCATGCATGCGGAAGATCCAGGCCCGGCTCTCGAAGAAGACTACAGCGCTCTCCGGGACCAGCACGCCCTCCTGTGCCTGACCGAGCAAATCCAATGCTCCGGACGCCGTGGCACCCACGGGAAGTGCAGTCCCTTGTGTGGTGAAGATGGCGAGGAAGGCTGGAGTCTGGAACGCGGGATCGGTGGTGGTGGCGGGATAGATGGTTTCGGTGTGCAGAGGGTCGGCGCGGCCGGCGAGGTAGAGGGATGCGCCTGCGGGAGCGGCATCGGTCCAGCGGTGGGCGGAGGCGGTCATGCGGACGAGGAAGCGCTTTCTCTCCAACAGATCCTTGATGAGGCTGGCCTGATCCGCAGCTGGCATTGCCGTGAAGGCCGATCCCCACTCCAGCGAGATCCGGTCTTCAAGGCCCTGGATGACCGCTTGATCCTGGAGCTGCTGGCTGCGCGCGGCATCCACGTCCTTGCGCGCCACGAGTTCTCCATTCGTGAAGAGCTTCTCGGCACGCGCGAGTGCCTCCTTGGATAGATCTGCGGTGGCCTTGGCGGTTTCTCTCTGACGCAGCAGGTCGATGAGGGTGGCTGGAGAGATGACGCTGCCGAACGCCGGACTGGTGGGAGCCACGGCGCATTTCTCCAAGGCCGCGGTGCGCAGGCCCAACCTTTCCCGGGCCGCCGAATCGATTTCCAGAGCTCGCAGCGAGGGGATGAGCGATCCCGAGGCGAGCAGGAGGATGGCCAATGAGTGGCGGGTGGAGGGGGGCTTCATGGCGAGTCGAAAGAGAGGCGGGCGCTGTCCTGAAGTTGCCCGAGCGATTGATTGGCTTGGGCGATGGCGTCGATCACGGCGAGCTTCGCCTGAAGGATTGCTCCGTTGGCTTCCAGCACGGGAATGCGGGTGACCTCGCCATGGCGTGAGAGCTCGGAGGTATTTCCGGCTTCCTTTTCCTGTGTGGTGAGCAAGGCCTGGACGTCCTTCAGGCGAGTGAGGTCGGAGCGATAGGAGGCAATCGCTTGGGAAAGCTCCCCGCTGATGCCGATCTGCGCGCGCTGGAAGACCGCGGCTGCTTCATCGCGCTTGGCGGTGGCCTCGCGGATCGGGCCGAGATTGCGATCCACGGGCAAGTTCATGCCGATGCCCAGGGCCCACTTCGACTGGCCTTGGTCGAAGGTGTAGCCCGGGTTCACGTGGAGGTCCGGGTATTGTTTGGCGATCTCCAGTCGCAGTGCGGAGTCGCTGGCGGCATAGTCCTCAAGCGCGGCGAGAAGATCGCTGCGCTCCAGCAGTGCGGACTTCCTGAGCCTGGACTCCGCAGGTGGTGCCGGCAGCTTGTCAAAGGCAGACCAGCCAAGAGAGGCTCCTTTGAGTGCTGAGGCCGGCATTCCTATCGCGTCCGCCAGCTTCGCAAGGCCGGTATCGATACGGCTGCGGGCTTCGGCGAGATCGATGGCATTGCGACCGCGTTGGGTTTGATAGAGAGCGAGCTCGCTGTGGGGCGATTCTCCGGCGCTAATGCGGGCGGTGAGGGCGGCGACCAATTCGTCGTCATTCCGCTGCTGTTCCTCGAGAAGCGAGAGGCGTCGCCTGGATGCTTCCAGATCGACGAGGGCGGAGCGGACCGCGGACATGACGAGCCATGACTTGTCGGCGATTGCCAGCACGGCCGAGTTGGCTTGGTGGCGTGCCTGGGTGGTGCGCTCCTGGCGCTTTCCTGCGGTCTCGATGGTAATGTCCGGCGAGAAGCCGAGAACCCATGGCGATACGCCGGCACCGGGATTGACGCCATACTCGGGCGTGAAGGACAGCGTGGGATTCGGGGCGGTATCGGCCGTGGTGATGGCGGCGATGGAAGAGGCGGCCTTGGCTTTCGCGACGGCGATCTCCGGATGATAATGAAGAGCGGCTGCCTGGAGATCGTGAAGGCTCCAGCTTTCCAGTGGCCAAGCGTGCTTGGCGTGCGCGGAGCCTGCCGCCACCAGATGGGGGCGGAGCGCCGGGTCATCAAGGCGGCGGTGGGAGAAGTCCGCAGCGGTGGTGGCGGGATCGAGTGCCAGGGGCTGATAGTGGATGCAGCCCGATAGCGTGACGAATGCAAGCAGGGCAGGCATTCTCCACGAGAACGATGAATTTGAGGAAAAGAGGCTAAAGGACGGCAAGCGTCGGTTTGCTAGCAGGGGCAGGGTTAGAAAACCATGAGAGTGGGCGCCGGGGTGTGCGCAAAGGGTTGACTCGGGTGTGCGTTCATAGGTTGTTCGCGTTCTGAACGTGGATGAAGCGACTTCTTCACAGGCACCGGCATCTGCTCGCACTCGTGGTGGTCGGGCTTCTTGCACTTGGGATTCTGGGGCGCTACGTCGCTCCGGATCATCCATTGGCGAGCTTGCATGAGTGGCTGGACCTGGTGCTGCAAAAGACGCGAGGGTTGCCGCTGGCTGTCTTCATTGTCGCAGCCGGGACGTTACCACTGGTTGGTGTGCCTATCGTTCCGCTCTACCTGATGGCTGGGGCGGTATATTTGCCCCTCTATGGACTGCCGGTGTCGTTCGGAGCGATGATGATCGCGCTGCTGATCAATCTGGTCATCAGCCATTCGTTGGCGCGCTGGATGAGGCCGTTTGTGGAGAGGATGGTGGCTCGCTTCGGTTTCACCATGCCGCGATTGGGGCGGCTTTCGGTTTGGAAGGTGATCCTGCTGGTGCGCATCACTCCTGGTGCGCCCTTGATGGCGCAGAACTATCTGCTGGCCCTGGCCGGGGTGCCGCTGCTGCCCTTCCTGTTAGTCTCCCTGCCGGTGGAATCGATGATTTGCGGCGGTTACATGGCGATGGGGAAATCCTTTGCCACGGGGCACTGGGGATGGCTGGTGGGCGGGGGAGGGGCAGTGATTTTCGTCCTGCTCGCCACGATGCTGGTCAGGGAACATCTGGCCGGAGCGGATTCTAACAAGAGCCTCTGACCTGCAACCCGGGCCGGTGTCTTCTTGTGTCCGGGCTTTCACAGGAGGGGGCATCCCCCGTCCCCCCCCGGGGCAGGGGATGCCGGTCGTTTCTCTTGCCGGGTCCCGAGGTCGGGGTTCCTGGCAAGGATGCGAAACGACATCCTGTTCCGGCGCTGATGGTAGGTGACCCACGATTAGAGGATCGTTAGAATCCGAATGATTTCCGAAAATTTCCGATGAGCGTCAGACTCGAGGTGGGTGATGGCGAGCGTGGCCGGCTTTCCCGAGTTATATTCGCAAGCCATCGGGGATTCATGAGAGAATTATGAGGAATTCCACGGTTGCCCGATGAGATCCGCGCCTGCTTCGCTGGAGGGATATGCGCTTGCTCGTGATCGAGGACCATCCGCCGCTGCGCGAGGCGCTCTGCCAGTACCTGCGCGAAGCAGGCTATCTGGTGAACAGCGAGGCTCGTGGGGAAGAAGGCCTGTGGGCGGCCCAAGGCAGCGAGTATGATGCGGTGATCCTCGATCTAATGCTCCCCGGGCTGGACGGGATGTCCATTCTTCGCCTGCTCCGGGCGCAGGGTAACTCGATCCATATCCTGGTGATCAGCGCGCGTGACAGCTTGGAAGATCGTTTGGCTGCCCTTGATGCCGGTGCGGACGATTATCTGGTGAAGCCCTTTCCGCTGGCTGAGGCGCTGGCCCGGATCCGGGCGCTGCTCCGGCGGAGCTTTGGCAAGAAGTCCCCGGTCATCGCGATCGGTGATCTGGAGATCGACCCGCTGCGCCGCAGGGTGAAGCGGAGTGATCGTCACATCGAGCTTACGGCGCTGGAATACCGGTTGTTAGAGTACCTGGCGCACCGTGATGGCGAGGTGGTTTCGCGGACCGAGATCTGGGAGCATGTCTTCGAAGACGGGGTGGGCGGCGGAAGCAATGCGGTGGACGTATACATCGCCTATCTCCGGAAAAAGCTGAATGCCGGCGCGCTGCCGGACTTGATCGTGACCCACCGGGGCCAGGGGTATTCGCTTGAAGTTCCGGGGTGATGGATGGGTGCGGTGTTTGCGGAGTGATGCTTTCGTCCTCGTGCTTCGGATGGTTCGCGGCTAGCATCTCCTGATGAATTGGCTTCACTGGTCGTTGCTGTCCGCCCTCTTTGCCGGCCTGACGGCCGTGCTTGCGAAGACCGGCGTTTCGGGTGTGGATTCGAATCTGGCAACGGCGATACGCACGACTGTAATCCTCGTATTCAGCTGGGGCATCGCGCTGGCTACCTCCAAGCCGGCCTCATTGTTAGGGATCCCGGGGAAGGCTTGGCTGTTCCTCGCTCTCTCGGGCATCGCCACCGGGCTATCGTGGCTGTGCTACTTCCGCGCGCTCCAACTCGGCGAGGCCTCGCGGGTGGCGCCGGTGGACAAGCTGAGCGTCATCTTCGTGATGATTTTCGCCGCCGTGATCCTCAAGGAGAAGATCACCTGGCAGCACGCGCTGGGCGGTAGCCTGATCGTGGCCGGGGCGGTGGTTCTGGCGTGGCCGAGGCCCTGAGCCCTTCAAAAAGCGTCCGTCTCACCGGATTCTCATCATCCTCCTGCTAGGCAGGCGGCGGATGTTTTCTCCGCTCCGACGCTTGTGCTCGCCAAGGATTCTGGTGGGGATCCTGCTTGCCTGTCGACTGGCGCTGCTCGTCTTCGCTCCTCACACGGATCCCTCCGAGTCCCGCTACGCGGAGATTGCCCGCAAGATGGTGGAAACGGGTGATTGGATCACGCCGCAGTTTGACTATGGGATCCCGTTTTGGGCGAAGCCGCCGCTTGCGATGTGGATGTCTGCGCTCGGCATGGAGTTTTTCGGGGTGAACGAGTTCGGCTCGCGGATCTTCGTGTTCCTGGGCGCACTGGTGGTGCTGGCACTGGTCTGGGATGCGGCGAGGCGGGAATTTGACAAGGAGGTGGGCTGGGTCGCTGTCGCCATGCTCGCGGGCATGCCGCTGTTCTTCTTTTCCTCGGCCGCGGTGATGACTGATCTGGCGCTGCTGCTGGGCATCACCTTGACCATGGTCGGTTTCCGCGGGGCGATGCGCAAAGACTCCCGATGGCATGGGTACGGGGTCTTCGCTGGGCTGGCGATCGGCCTGCTGGCAAAGGGGCCGGTGGCGCTGCTGCTTTCGGTGCCTCCGATGGCCGGATGGCTGTTTCTAACAGGCCGGTGGCGGGACGTGGGGAAATCGCTACCCTGGTTCTCAGGCACGCTGCTGATGCTGGCCCTGGCCCTTCCCTGGTATATCGCGGCCGAGCTCAAGACACCGGGCTTCCTGTCGTATTTCCTCATCGGCGAGAATTGGGACCGCTTCGTCGTTCGTGGCTGGGATGGAGATCTTTACGGTACTGCACACGCCGTGGCACCCGGCTCGATCTGGCTCTACCTTTTGCTCGGGTCATTCCCGTGGTGCCTCGGTTTGCTCGGGTCGTTTCCCGGGAATATCCGGAGGGTCCGGTCATGGGCGATGGCTCACAACGGGCACGGTCTCTACTGGGCCCTGTGGCTGCTGTGGCCGGTGATCTTCTTCACGCCGGCGCGGAATATCATCGCGACCTATCCCTTGGTCTCCTTGCCCGCGCTCGCGATGATATTGGCAGAGCTACATTGTTTCGACGCACGCGCGGACTCGCCGAGGGAAGAACCCCAGCCGCTGTCCCCACTGCTGGTGAGTGCCACGCTGGTCCTGGTCGCCGCTGCCTTCACGGTGTCGCTGGTGCTTCCCCAGTACTCGCCGAAACACTCGGAGAAGATGCTGGTCCGCCGATTTGAAGCAGAACGCTCGCCCGGCGACAATCTGGTCTACTATGGGCCTCGTAAATACTCGGCCGAGTTTTACACCGGCGGTGGCGTGGACAGCACGACATCGGCCGCCGTGCTGGAGGCCCGGCTGGATGCACCGGGACGCACCTTTCTGGCGATGCCATCCTATTGGTTTCCATTCATTCCCGCTCCGATCCGTCGCCACCTGCAACTGGTGGCGAGCTGGAATCACGGGCCATCTCTCTACGTGGAGCGCACCGACGTGCCGGACCTGAGCGGCATCGATCCTTCCCGTACCTCGCCCATCGGAAACTAGGATGTACACGGCCTTACGCTTGAAGGGAGCTCCCGGAAAAAGGGGCCTGCTCATCGGATTCTAATGAGGAGTCCGTTTCAATAACACCGCGACCTTGATTTTGCCTTGAGACTACGCTACGCCATTGATCCTGAATTCCCTACCGCCGGAGGCGGCGAGGCTCCGGCTGCGGCATGGCCCGGCTTTCGCAAGCTCGTGACGGTGGCGCTGCTGGCGTTATTCTGGTTCTGCGCCTTCATTGGCCTGCGCCCCCTGGCGAATCCGGATGAAGGTCGCTACACCGAGATCGCCCGCGAGATGGCGGAGAGCGGGGACTATGTGACGCCCCGCTTGAATGGCGTGAAGTATTTCGAAAAGCCGCCGCTGATGTATTGGCTCTCGGCGCTCACGTTCAAGGCATTCGGCTTGAATCAATTCACGGCGCGCCTCTGGGTGGCGCTCTTTGCCACGCTGGGCTGCCTGCTCACCTACGTTGCGGCGCATGTGCTCTACGGCCAGCGGGCCGGGATTTGGTCGGCTATCGTGCTCAGCAGCTCGCTGATCTACTACGTGCTCGGGCAGCTGGTCCTGCTGGACATGGCGGTCTCGGTGATGATCAGCGGTGCGCTGTTCAGCTTCATTCTCGCGGTTCGCGAGCCGGCGGGAAGACGCCGCTTCTGGCTCTTCATGGCGCACTATGGGTTCATGGCGCTGGCAACGCTGAGCAAGGGCTTGATCGGGTTCCTAATTCCGGGCGCGGTGATGTTCCTATGGCTGCTGATGCTTGGCAATTGGCGGATGCTGCGCCCGCTGCACCTGCTGCCGGGAGCCATCCTCTTCCTAGCGATCTCCGTGCCCTGGCACATTGCCGTGGCCACGGCGAATCACTCGGCGAATCACCAGATGGATTTCGCGTGGTTCTATTTCATTCACGAGCACTTCGAGCGGTTCACGACGACGGTGCACCAGCGATATGAGCCATGGTGGTTCTTCCTGCCGTTCGTGATCGGAGGACTGTTTCCGTGGGTTGTGCTCGCATGGCAGGCCGTGTCGCGTGCACTTGCGGGCGGCTGGCGCGAGCGGACGAAGCATGCGGAGGCTTGGTTCCTAGTGCTTTGGATCGGCTTCATCGTCCTCTTTTTCTCGGCCTCACAGTCGAAGCTGATCCCTTACATCCTGCCGGTGATTCCCGCGTGTGCGGTATTGATTGGCCGGTATGTGGCGGAGTGTTGGGACACGGTGGCGGGCAAAGGGCTCACGCGGGGAGGGATGGCGTTCGCGGTGCTTGCGATCGTCATCGGCATCGCCGCTTTCGTGGTGAAGCCGCCCGCCTATCATGATGCGCTGGCGGAAGCTTTTCCGATGCTGCGCGCGATGGTGGCGGGGGTGTTTATTCCTGCAGGTCTGCTGGCCGTATTGGCCTCGCTGCGGAAGAGTCCCCGCTGGGTGATCGGCTGTATCGCCGGGTCGGCGATCCTTCTCTTTCCGGGCATCGCCGCGATGGGACGCGTGATGGATGGTGAGTCGACAGTGCAGCTTTCGCATCTGCTCCAGCAGCGGCTAACGCCGACGGACCGGGTCATTCACTTGGGCATGTATGCGCAGGACATGCCTGCCTACCTTGGCCGGCAGGTGGATGTGGCGGCCTACAAGGGCGAACTCCAGTTCGGCATCGATGCCGAGCCGGAGCGCACGGACGCCCGCTTCATCTCGCGCGCTCGCTTTATCGAGGAGTGGCGGGAGCCTCACACGACTTACGCGCTGATGCGGACCTTCTACTACGACAAGTGGTTCCGCCTGCAGGGCGTGGATCACGAGGTGATCGGCCACGAGGGCGATCTTTATCTGCTGGTGAACCGCAATCCGAACTCAGTCTCGCAACGATGAGCGCAAGCCTATCCGCATCTCCTGTTTCGGCGCCGCCTCCGAGTGCCGCCGCATTCCTGCCGATGACCCGGCCGACGATCGACGAGAAAACGATTGCCGGTGTCTGCGAAGTGCTGCGAAGCGGCTGGATCACTTCTGGTCCGAAGGTGAAGGAATTCGAGCAGATGCTTTCCGCGCTTTTTGGCGGACGACCGGTCAGGGCATTCAATTCCGGGACCGCGACGCTGGAGATCGCGCTGCGCCTTGCCGGGGTAGGCCCGGGGGATGAAGTGATCACCACGCCGCTCAGCTGGGTGGCCACGAGCAATACGATTCTCACGGTGGGAGCGCGGCCGGTTTTCGTGGACATCGATCCCTTCACCCGGAACATCAATCTGGACCGTGTAGAGGAGGCGATTACTCCGGCGACGAAAGCGATCATGCCCGTCGACCTCGCGGGTCTTGCCGTGGACCGCGACCGTCTTGCAAGGATCGCGGCGGCTCACGGGCTCCGGGTGATCGAGGATGCGGCGCAGTCGCTCGGCAGCCGTTGGGATGGCCGTCTGATCGGCTCCTCCGGCGATCTGGTGTCGTTCAGCTTTCACCCGAACAAGAATGTCACCTCGATCGAGGGAGGTTGCTTGGTCATGAACTGCGATGCGGAAGCGAGCCTCGCCGAACAGTATCGGCTGCAAGGGGTGGTCCGGAGCGGCACCGATGGCATGGACGTGTCGGTGCTTGGTGGGAAATTCAACCTGACCGACGTGGCCGCGCGCGTGGGTATCGGCCAGCTGGAGAAGCTGGAGGAATTCACCTTGGCTCGCCGGGATCTGGCATGGCTTTACTTTGAACTACTAGAGTCGGCGGAGATGAAGGAGCTGGGCCTGCGCCTGCCGTTGCCGGACTTCAGGCAGACGAACTGGCACATGTTCCAAGTGGTGCTACCGGACCGGCGGATTAGCGGGGGACGCGCCGCGGTGATGGAGGCGATGAAGGCGCAAGGAATCGGCACCGGCGTTCACTATCCGCCCATCCATCTTTTCACCCTCTATCGCGGGATGGGCTGGAAGCCAGGTGACTTCAAGTATGCGGAGGAGATCGGCCGGAATATCCTGACGCTCCCGCTTTTCCCCGGCATGACTTCCGAAGATGTGCGCCGCGTGTGCGTGACGCTGGCGTCCGTGATTCGTTCTCTGACCGTCCAAGCATCATGAGTTCAAGAACCCTGCTACCCATGATCTCCCGAGCCACCGTGCAGGTTTCCGTGGTGATCCCCGTTTACAACGAGGAGGGGAACCTGCCCCTTTTGTTCTCCCGGCTCTATCCGGTGCTCGATGCGCTGGGCCGCAGCTACGAGGTGATCTTCATCAACGACGGTAGCGTGGACCGCTCGTCGCAGATGTTGGAAGAGCAACACGCCCTTCGGCCGGCGGTGACGAGGGTGATCGAGTTCACCTCGAACTTCGGCCAGCACATGGCGGTCATGGCGGGGCTGGAGCGCACCCGGGGTGAAGTGATCATCACGCTCGATGCCGACCTGCAGAATCCGCCGGAGGAAATCCCGGCCTTTCTCAAGGAGACGGATGCGGGCTCTGACTGCGTGGGTGGTGTACGCCAGGAAAGGAAGGATAGCTTTTTCCGGCGCCGTGCATCACTGCTCATGAACGGCATGCGCAGCCGCATGACCAGCATCCGCATGACGGACCAAGGCTGCATGCTGCGTGCCTACTCGCGGGAGGTGGTGGACGGCATCGTGCGCAGCGGGGCGATCAACACCTTTATTCCGGCGCTGGGCTACAGCCTGGCAAAGCGACCGAAGGAGATCCCTATCAAGCATGAGGAACGCCACGCGGGTGTGTCGAACTATTCGCTCTACCGGCTGGTGCGCCTGAACTTCGACCTGATCACATACTTTACGACAGCGCCGCTGCAGATTTTCACGCTCTTCGCGATGGCCTGTTCGGCGGGGAGTTTTCTGCTGGTGATTGTTTTGGCCGGGCGGCGGTTGATTTTCGGGCCGGAGGAGGGGGGGGTATTCACGCTCTTCGGCATTCTCTTCTTCCTGATCAGCGTTTGCATGGTCGGGATCGGGCTTATCGGCGAATACATGGGCCGGACCTATCAGGTGGTGCGCAATCGTGAGCGCTACCACATCGACCATATCCTGGAGGTAACGGAATGAACCGGCCGCGCGTCATTTTCTTCGGTTACAGCGAGGTGGGGCATGATTGCCTCGACCTGCTGGTCCAGCGTGGCGTGAATGTGGTGGCGCTGATCACCCATCAGGACAGCGCGGGGGAGAATATCTGGTTCAAAACACCGGCACGCGTGGCCGTGGAGCATGGCATTCCGATTCACACGCCGGATTCAGTGAAGTCTCCCGAGTGGATCGCGCGGATCGCGGAGCTGAAGCCGGACATGATCCTCTCCGTTTACTACCGGCACATGATCCCGGAGGCGATCCTCGCGCTCGCCCCGCTCGGGGCCTTCAACATGCACGGCTCGCTGCTGCCGAAATTCCGCGGTCGTGCGCCGGTGAACTGGGCGGTACTGCACGGTGAGCCGCGGATCGGCATGACCCTCCACCGCATGGTGAAGCGGCCGGATGCCGGCGAGATCATCGACCAGGAAGGCGTGGACATCGGCCCGGACGACACCGCGGAGCAGGCTTTCCGGAAGGTGCTGCCCTGTGCCACCGAGGTGCTGGGGCGGCAGCTTGATGCCTTGCTTGCGGGAACTGCAGTAGGCACCCCGCAGGATGAATCCCAGGCGTCCTACTACGGTGGACGTACTCCGGAGGACGGCCGGATCGATTGGTCCGCCAGTGCTGGTTCGATTCACAATCTGGTGCGGGCCGTGACCGATCCCTATCCGGGTGCCTTCAGCGACGTGGCCGACGCGCGCCTGATGGTCTGGCAGACCAACGTCGTGGACGGCGGCTGGGGCATGCCCGGCGAAATTCTCTCCCTGGAACCCTTCATCGTCGCCACCGGTGAAGGTGCCTTGCAACTGCTCCGGACCGAGTGGCGGAGCCAAGCCGACCCCGGGCTCATCGTGGGGGATATCCTATGAACGAAAAGCAATCACCCCTGAAAGTCCTGATCCTGGGAGCCAATGGATTCATCGGTAGCAGCCTCACTTCCGCGATGCTGCGCCGCACCGATTGGGAAGTCTACGGCATGGATGTGGGCGATCACAAGCTCACCCACGTGCTGGGGCACAACCGCTTCCACTTCGTGGAGGGTGACATCACGATCAACCGCGAGTGGATCGAGTATCACGTGAAGAAGTGCGACGTGGTGATCCCGCTGGTGGCAATCGCCAATCCGGCGCAGTATGTGAAACACCCGCTGCGGGTCTTCGAACTCGATTTCGAGGCGAATCTGGAAATCGTCCGCAAGTGTGTGAAGTATGGGAAGCGCCTGGTGTTTCCATCGACTTCCGAGGTCTACGGCATGTGCCCCGAGGAGGTGCTGGATGAGCAAGCGAGCAACATGGTCTACGGGCCGATCGACAAGCAGCGTTGGATCTACGCCGCGTCGAAGCAGCTGCTCGACCGGGTGATCTACGCGTATGGCTTGGAGGGCTTGGACTACACGCTCTTCCGGCCCTTCAACTGGATCGGGCCGAAGCTGGACAATGTGATGGAGCCGAAGGAGGGCAGCTCGCGTCTTTTCACGCAGTTCATCAGCAACGTGATTTTCAAGAAGCCGATCCAACTGGTGGACGGAGGGAGCCAGAGCCGCTCCTTCACCTTCATCGATGACGGCGTGGATTGCCTGCTCAAGATCATCGAGAACAAGGATGGCTGCGCGAGCCGGAAGATCTTCAATATTGGCAATCCGAACAACAATGTCTCGGTGGCCGATCTGGCGAAGATCATCATCGAGGCCTTCAAGCACTACCCTGACTACCAGGAACATGCCGAGCAGGCGCAGGTCGTCTCGGTCTCCTCGCAGGAATACTTCGGCAAGTATTACCAGGACATTTACACGCGGGTGCCCTCGATCGAGGCTGCGAAAGAAGCGCTCGGCTGGTGGCCGACCGTTGACTTGCAGACGGCGATCCGCCGCACACTGGACTATCACTTGGCCCACGAGGACTATGAGCTGACCTCTGCCGCATGAATGCGAACCCGGTGCTGGCGCTGAAGGTGGATGTGGACACCGAGCGTGGGACGCGCGAGGGCGTGCCCGCGCTGGTGAAGCTGCTGGAGGAATTCGGGATTCCCGCCACCTTCCTGTTCTCGCTGGGACCGGACAACACGGGGAAAGCCATCACGAGGATCTTCCGGCCGGGTTTTTTCAAGAAGGTGTCACGGACCAGCGTGCTGCAGGCCTACGGGCTGCGGACGCTGCTGAACGGGACGTTTCTGCCCGCCCCGCACATTGGCCAGCGGCATGCCGGCATCCTGCGGGAAGTGCAGCAGCGGGGATTCGAGGTAGGCATCCACTGCTACGACCACTATCGCTGGCAGGATCACTTGTTCCGCTTTTCGCTGGAGGAGACACGCGATCAATTCCGCCGGGCGAGGGGTGAGTTCTTCCGGATCTTTGGCAGCGAGGCCCATTGTGCAGGGGCTCCGGGCTGGCAGGCGAGTGAGGCGAGCAAGCAGGTTTACGACGAGGCCGGCTTACTCTACGCGAGTGATTCCCGCGGCACCTTGCCGTTCTTTCCAAAACTGGGAGACCAGACATTCAGGACCCTGGAGATCCCGACCACCCTGCCTACCTTCGATGAGCTGTTAGGCCGCCCGTCGTTTCCCGACGAGATGATCCCGTCGTATTACATGGGGCTGATGCGGCGGGACCGGCCGAATGTGATGACCATCCATGCGGAGATCGAGGGCGGGTTCAAGCTGCCGCTTTTCACCAGCCTGATTCGGTCTGCTCTCGACCTCGGCTGCTCGTTTGTTCCGATGGAAGATATTGCCGACGATGTGCTGGAGGGCGGCAAGGGTGCGGAAGTCCATCCCATCCAGATGGGAATGATCGACGGCCGGAGCGGCACGCTCGCCCTGCAAGGCAGCGTGCCCGCCTAGGGGTCAAGTCGGTCTCAAGCCTGAGCGACCCGCTTGCGCGAGGCGTTCTTCTTGATGGAGTGGACCACCAGGCTGAAAACAGCGGCTCCGGCAAGCACGGCGGCGCCGATGATCAACCGGACGGTGTCATCTCCGGGCACCCGGTAGCCTTCATACATGAAGAGCAGGCTGACGATCACCATCCAAGTGCAGCAGGTGCTGTAGTCCTTCAAGACCACCTTGCCCCATTGGAAGGTCATCCCATCGGTGGCCCCGCGGAGCCTGGAAAGCCGCGGCCGCCAGCGTGGAACCTCACGGCAGTATTGCTCGAATTCCTCGCCGAACTTGTTCCGCAGGAAGCGCTCTTCGGTGAGCACGATCGCCTGGTAGGAGACCAGCGTGAACAGGCCCGCTATCAGGTAAACCATCGGGTGATTGTGGACCACCAGGATGCCGGCGGCTGCCAGCAGGTTGCCGACGTAGAGCGGATTGCGCGTCACGCCGAAGATCCCCTTGGTCACCAGGGTATCGGCGTAGACCTTCTTGTTCAGGCCACCGCGTTTGATGTAGGCGAAGCCGATCACTGCACCGCGAATGACCTGGCCCAGGACACAGAGGCCCACGCCGAGAAGGTCAAGCGGCAGATCGCTTCGCAACGTGCCGCCATAAAGAACCGGCGGGAAGATCACGAACAGAATCGCCAAGAACACCGGGAAAACGGTGTTGCGATGTTTGAAAAGGAAGCTGCCCCAGAGGTAGACGAGGTTCATGAGAGGGCCGTGATTATTTCAGGGCGATGACGCCGGTAAAGTTATACCAGCGGAAGAATTCCTCCACGCAGTGGAAGCCGCTTTGCTTGAGAAGCGTCTCGTTTTCTTCCGGGCGGTAGGGGATGAGGACGTTTTCCAAGGCCTCGCGCTTCTGGGAGATCTCGATGTCCGAGTAGCCCACGCGCCGCTTCATGTCGTAGTAGTTCTTGATGAAGAGGCGGTTCAGGACGGTGTTTTCGGTGGTGACCTTTTCGACCAGGATCAGGCAGCCGTTCTTGTTCAGGCCGTCGTAGATGCGCTGGATCATGCGCTCGCGGTAAAGCGGGCGGATGAACTGGAGGGTCAGGATCAGCATCACCACGGACGCGTTCTCGATGACCGGAGTCTCGTGGAGGTCGCCCTGGATGAGCTGGATCGGGCGGGTGGTGCCGGAGCGTTTGATCTTGGCGGCGGCTTCCGCGAGCATTGGCGCGGAGTTGTCGACGCCGATGAAATGGGTGGATGGATCGACCTTGCCATCGAGGGCAAGGAAGGTGGTGGCGGTGGAGACGCCGAGGTCGTAGAGATTCGAGCCCGGAGTGGCGAAGTCGGCTGCGAGCTCGCAGCACATGCGCTGGATTTCCGAGTAATAAGGGACCGAGCGGTCGACCATGTCGTCGAAGACGGCGGCAGTCTCGGAATTGAAGGTGAAATCCGCAGACCCTGAGCCCTCCTTGGCGAAGACCTGATCGAGCTTTTCCCTCGCGGGAGCCGCTCCTTCAGGTCCGGGAAACGAGGTTATGGAAGCAGAAGAGGGTGATTCAGGGGTCATACGAGGTCTCGCACGGGTGACGGCGGAGCCTATCCGCCTTTTTATGAGAAAATGATGAGAGATTGCGGCCTGATTGTATTGCCAATCAGTTACAGCGAGCGTGCGAGCTGTCAGGGCGACTGCCAAGCTCGATTTCGTTCATGGATCAGGAGGTCGGCCGGGTTTGGGTGGAAGGCAAGCTGGAGGCTAGGCACCCACCTTAAGGAAGAGGCTGAAGCGATGGCAAGCCGTCGATCCTTGACGCCATGATGCCAACCGGGTCACGCGATCGGGATCCAAGGATGCAAACCGCAAAGGAGCCTTCCGCAATGTGCAAGTGAGTTTCGCGGCCGGTCGTTGGAAACCCTAGGTTTCATCAGGTTCAGGGCTGCGGCACTCCGTTTGCATGAGGGATGGGCAAGCGGGGGCAGGTGCTTCCGATAACGAAATAACCATTGATGCCATGAAACGAAACCATCGTTTGAACCTGCTGGCCGCCCTTGTCTTGGGAACCCTCGGCAGCTGCAGCTACTATGAAACCCCGACCAATGCCGGACCGGACTATACCACCGGTCACGTGGTGACGACGCTTCCCTCGGGATATCGGACCGTCACTGTTGGCGGCACCCAATACTACTCCTACGGCGACTCCTACTACCGTCCGCAGGGGAGTGGCTATGTGATCGTGGACTCGCCCTACGCCACCACGACGGGCAGCGTCAGTGTGATCAGGGAGCTTCCTTCCGGATACCGGATCGTCAGCCGCGATGGCCAGCGCTACTATCAATCCGGCAGCTCATACTACCAAGCTCGCTCCGGCGGCTATGTGGTGGTGCCGAATCCATTCTGATCCGAGGCCTCGGCCTCTTTAAGGATTGCCGCACGAATCCTCGCCAAGCTCACGGGCTTCGCGAGGACTTCGTCGGCACCCAGGGTCCTGACTTGATCGATTCGCTCGGGACGCGCATCCCCGGAGATGACGATCTTGCGGGCGATGGTTTGCCCGGACTGAGCGAGATGCTGGAGGATGGCCGTCCCATCCATGTCCGGGAGATTGAGGTCTAACAAGAGGATGTCGAATCCGGCTTGAGCGATGGAGGAGAGGGCGGAGCGGCCGTCGGCTGCGGCAATTACTTTCGCGCCCTCTCCGGCCAACAATTCTTCCACGGAGGCGCGGGCGACTTCGTTGTCCTCCACCAAAAGGACGCGCAGGCCATGCATGCGGGCTTGGAAGCCCGGCTCCGGGATGATTTCGCGATGGCTCAGACCTGGCCCGACGACGAGTTCCCCCGGGATGATGAGAGTGAAGGTGGTGCCATTTCCCACGATGCTTTCCAGTGAGAGGGTGCAACCGAGGGATGCCACGAGGCGGCGGCAGATGGCGAGACCCAGGCCGGCGCCCTTTTCGCGATTTCGTTCGGGATTGCGGAGTTGGAAGAACTCGTCGAACACCTTGTTCAAAGCGTCGCCTGGGATGCCGATACCGGTGTCGGTGATCGAGATGCGCACGTCACTGCCGATCGTCACCTCGACCCTGACGCTGCCGCGTTCGGTGAATTTCACCGCGTTGCTGAGGAGATTCGAGATGACCCGCTTGAGCTTGGTCGGATCCGTTGCGAGTTTGACAGGGACCGGCGGCATGACCTTTGCGATGGTCAGCCCTTTGCCCGCGGCGGCGGTCTCAGCCTGGAATACTTCCGCATCGACCAATTCGTTCAGGAGGAACTCTGTGACGTGCAAGTCAGCTTGACCCGAATCGAGGCGTGTCAGATCGAGCACATCGCTCACGAGTTCGACGAGCGAGCGGGCATTCGTCCACAGGCTGCGCGCCAGTTCCGGGACGCGGTGAGCCTGCTGAGGATCGGAGCTGGCCCGTTCCACGAGCTCTGCAAGCAGCGAGATCGCATTGGCCGGGGTGCGAACGTCATGCGACACCGCGGCGAGGAACCGGCTTTTTTGAAGTGCGGCATCCTCGGCGTCGCGCCGCCGGGTTTCGAGTTCCTTTTGGATGCGGATGGACTGGAGTGCGAGGGCGCCTTGAGACGCCAGCCATTCGGAGATGCTGAAATCGTGGTCCGTCCATTCCCGAGGCTCCACGCTGTAAACGCAGAGGATGGCCACTACCTTGCCCTCGTACCAAATCGGTGAGGCAATGGCGGAAGCCAAAGGACGGCCCGCCCGAAGCGAAGGCAATCGCAGGTCATGGCGCTGATGGATATCGTTCAAGCCTGCCGTGCGTTCGCTCTCTGCCGCCAGGCATGCGAAGGAGCGCTCGAAGGAGATGCCATCGTCCATGCGACCCTGAAGCCCGAACCCACAATCGCCCCACACCTCGTAAGCGTCGCGCTGTACCGCAATCACTTCCGCCGCGGCGACCTCGTCCAGGATCTGAAGCGCGGCCTGGCACACGCCGCTCATCACGTAGGACTCACTCATGTCGCCTCGCATCCAGCGGCCCGAGTGGAGAAGGGTTTCCAAGCCCTTCTCGCGGCGCATCAGCTCGCGATTCAGCTCCTGGAGATCGGACCCTTGCTGCTCCAGTTCTTCCGCTTGCTGGCGAAGTTCTTCCGACTGTTGTTCAAGTTCCTCCGTCTGGCTCTGCAGCTCTTCATTTTGACGGGCGATCTCCTCTTCCCGTGCGGCGAGTTCCGCGTTGCCCTGCTCGAGTTCGAGATTGAGGACCTCGAGCCGGTGTTGTTTCTCATCCAACCGCGTGTGCACGCCAAGCAAGCTATGGATGGCGAGGGTGACCACTCCGATGTTTACCCATTCGGAGGCCAGCCAAAACCACTTGTAGTTTCCGGCGACGATATCCTCCGGAAGGATCACGAGGATCTTCAACGCTGTGACCCCGGAGAGGATCACGGCCATGGCATGGAGCAGTCCCTTGCTGCGATTCCATAGGCAGAGCAGCAGTGGAAGCACCACGGATACGGGAAAGATGCGGTCTTGAAAGACGAAGAGCCGCATCCACCCGAAGAAGGCCACGGCCAACGCGCAGATCAGTGTCGACAGCCAGAGAGGTGGCTTTGTGCCGTTGGATGAGGACGAGGTCATCAACTCGTGTGGGGGCGGGGGCATTTGCGATAGATCGAGGGGGAAATCCGATGCAGGGAGGAGATGCGGGGCTTTTCGGCCTTACCGACGATGAGGAAGCCTCCCGGTGCAAGTGCTTCCGCCAGACGCCCCCAGAGCACTTCGGCGGCGAGAGGTTCGAGGTAGATGGCCAGATTGCGACAGAGGATCAGGTCCCAGCTTTCCCATGGCCGAGGAGCGAGCAGATCCGACTGCTCCCACTGCAACGCCTCGCGGATTTCATGGGACATGACGATCCTGCCGTCGGCGAGTTCCTGCGAATGAAAGGCGGCTGAGACAGGCTGGGCTCGCTCTCTCGGGAGATACACGCCGCGCTTCGCGTGTTCAATGGCATCCGGACGGCAGTCGCTGCCTAACAGATGACTGCCCTTGAGACTGCCGAGCTTCGCCAACAGGATGGCCACGGAGTAGAGCTCCGCGCCATCGGAGCATGCGGCGCTCCAGATGCGGAGGGAAGGGGAGCGCTGGGTCAGCTTTGGAAGGATGTGCTGCTCCAGGTGTGCAAAGACCGAGGGATCGCGGAACAATTCCGTGGTGCCGATCAACAATGATTCGAGTGCTTTAAGGGCCAGCGCGGGATTGGCGGCCAGCACGCGCTCCGCTGCCGCCAGCGTATCCACGCGGAGGGCTCGCAAGCAGGCAGGAAAACGTCTGACGAGCGGGGCGGTGCGGTAGAGCCAGGGATCCAGACCCGCTTGCATGAGAGTCCGTCGTAGGAACGAGGTGATGGCGTCGTTCGTTGGTTCGGGGCGGGGAAGGGGAGGGATAGGCCGTGGAGCCAGCGCCAGCTTTTTCCTTCCGCTTGGAACGGATGGAGAACCACGAAACAGCACGTGGCGGAAACGCGCTTCGTCGGGGGTCTCCGAAGCCGGCTGCGTCGCGATTGCTGTGACCGCGCCACGGGGATTGGGAAGAGGGGAGGTCGGGGTGTTGCCAAGGCCGGCAATTTCCATGGTCTGGAGATCTTGGCTTTGCCCCGAATGAAGGTCCAGCGTTTCGGCCGTGAGGATGGCGATGGCGGTACGCCGGTATCGGGATCACGGGGATCGCGAGCCCAGCGATGCAAAGCACTAAGTGTGGTTCCCCGTGCTCTACCGCTGGTTTTCACCGAAATGCCGATCCGGATTTGCCTGAAGCCGGGATCGCGAGCTTACGATGTCGGCTAGAAGACCGGTGCAATGCGAATGTCGGAGTAGTCCTTCCGGGCAAGATACTCGAAGGGGCCGACGCCAACGGGCATCCGGGGAAGCCGGAGGGCGATGAGTGCTTCGCCCTCGGTGACAAAGCATGTGTCACCGAAGTCATCCAATAAAGGCTCTTCAGAGCGGATCAAGCAGCCGTCTCCCCAATCGTCGACCACTTCGGTGCCTTCCCTGAGGAGAAATCCACCGCGGCCGTCGCGCATATAAATCTCGGGATGAAGAATGGTGCTCATTGAATACTTCCTCGCAGGGAACATTCCAAGATGAGATCCCTTCACAGCGCTTGGATATTAGGTGCATGCGAGTGATCCCCTCGATGCAAATCGCTCGGGGGATCATTGCAGGTCGCCTGATGAGGCGGCCCCTACTCTCCCTGAGACTCGTCGCTATCGGGGGTGGTCGGCTTGGTTTCCTTCTTTTCCGGGTCGCTGGAAGCCGATGGAGGCGGGGCCGTGGGCGGCACTGACTTCGGAGCGGGGGCCGCCTTGGGTTTTGAATCCTTTGAGATGCCGATCACTCCGGCTCCGATCCGGTCTCCAGCATTGCCGGATGGCTGGCCGCCATCATCGGCTTTGGCATGGACGATCACGGAGCGCCCGAGGATCCCGCTCTTCCCGGAATCCAAGGTAATATTGTTCACCACCAAGGTGAGGGTGGCATTGCCATCGCCGTCCGCCTGGAGATTGCCGAGGTCACCCGCATGGCGATTGCTATCGTCGGGGATCGCATGAGGGTGTCCCTCAGGATTGAAATGATCGCCGGCGCTGGTGGCATCATCGCTGCCGAGATCGCCGAATTCGTGGATGTGAATGGCATGATTGGCATTTGGCGTCAGGCCGCCGATTTTGGCGGTGACGAGAATGCCGTCGTCCACCTTTTCGAATTCGACGCTTCCGCGGACGTTGCTGTTCATGGTGGGCCGGATGATGGCGACGAGCTTTTTCAATTCCGCCGACGACACGTGAGCCGGTCGCTGGGGCGCTGAATCTTGCGCGTGGATCGTGGGAGCCACCGAGACGAACAGAACTGCGCCGAGGCCCAGAGAGTGGATGATTTTCATGGTGAAGATCAGTTTATGGTGAGACGGCGACGAGCTGCGGTTGAGCTTGGGGCCGCTGGCGAAGCAGGCTGTTCAAGTTCTCTTGAACTCGCGGCAGCAGGTGGCGACGGATCAGGGTCTTGTGATCTTCGCCGAATGAAGCACTCAGAAGAGCTTCTTCCAACGCCCGCACCGTCGCTTCTTCGGCAGCGAGCATCAGAGGAAACAGTGATGAGCCGATGAGGCGCCCGCCGGTCGCGTGAGCCAATTGATCGACGAGTCCATCCCAAGGTGAATTGCCGAGCAGTGGGAAGACACCTGACTCTTGCACGGCTCGCTTCAGATGGCGCACCGCATCGTCATGAACGGCGCGGAGGTGTTCGACTAGCCGGCGATCTTCTCCTTCGAAGCGGGTGGCCGCACGACCATAGCTTTCGCGACTGGCCAAGGCGGTGGCCAGTAGTTGATTGAGTGCTTCGCCTTCTTCCCTGGCGGGAACTTCGCCAAGTGGGGCCGGAGGGGCTAGGAGGTTCCATACCCGTGCGGCACCGACCACCGCGAGGGCAGCAGGGCCCAAGGGAAGTGCCAAGCGAACTGCTCCTGTGATGAAGCGAAGGATTGGCAATTTGCCTGCGAGATATCCCGCTCCGAAGCAGGCAGCAATGCCTGCTGCGGGATGACGGGCGATTTGCTGGGAAAGCTCCCGAGCGTGACGGTCTATGGTGGCCCGGGCGGTGGATACCGCAGGTCCGGACTGGAGATCGGAGGGTTGCATGGCGTTACCAACGGGACTTGAGTTTGCCGAATTGTTTACCCAGATCGCGAAGCGTGTCGTTGTCACGCAAAGCATCGTAGGCATGGTGGACCTTCTTCGAGGCGGTCGGCAGCAGCGAGCCGATGAAAAGGTCGCGCATCGCGTGAGATCGTTGGCGACTCGACATCAACCAGCCCGCTGCAAATCCGGCTGCCGCGGCGATGGCAATCTCGCTCCACGGGCGTTGAGAGATTCCCTGGCGGAGATTGGTGAGGAAGTGACGCGCGCTGCCATTGCCCGATCCATGGAGTTCATCCCAGTGGGCGTGGCGAGTGGAGGTGGAAGGCTCGCGAGCGGGGCTTCGTTCTGCCTCTTGCTCGGCATTCCGGTCCGGCTGCTGGGTCTGCGAAAAATTTTGCGTTCTCATACCCTTCCTTCTCTCGCAGGGAGCGGGCCAACGTGGCTTTGGTGAGCTTGGGCGCTTCGTATTGCATTGACTGCAGGGAATCTAAAGTGCCTGGCGAGAGGTGCCAAAGTTGGCATGATGCGCCGCCTTCACGGCAATTTGCATAGTGCCGGGTGCCAATTGGCGCTCCGGCAAGGGAGGCACGGCGCGTGCGAAGAGAAAGGAATGCCACGCTCAATCTGGAAAGGTGCCATCGAATTCGGACTGGTGAACATACCTGTCTCGCTCACTGCGGCCGAGGTGAAGCCGGACATCCAGCTCCATATGGTCGATAGCAAGAATCACGCGCGCATCCGCTACGAGCGCGTGAATGCAGACTCCGGCGAGGAGGTGCCATGGGACCGGATGGTGCGTGGCTACGAATATGAAGAAGGCCAGTTCATCCTGCTTTCCGATCAAGAGCTTGAGGCCGTGCAGCCAAAGCTTACCAAGACGATTGGCATTAGTGATTTTGTGAATTTGGACGACATCGATCCACTGCTCTTCGACAAGCCCTATTATCTGGAGCCAGAGAAGCGTGGGAGGAAAGCGTATGTGCTGCTGCGCGAGGCGCTGAGGAAGACGGGAAAAGCTGGGATTTCCCGCGTGGTCATCCGCACGCGCGAGTATCTTTCGGCGATGTTCGTGCGGGGCGATGCCCTCGTGCTCATGCTGCTGAGATTCCCGCAAGAGATCCGCGCGATCTCGAAGCTCGATTTGCCGACATCGAAGGAAGGCGACGTGGCAAAGCGCGAGATGGACCTCGCCACACGCCTGATCCACGACATGTCGGCGAAGTGGCATCCTGACGGATACCACGATGAGTATCGCGATGCGCTGATGACATTCATCGAAAAGAAAATTGAAACGGGCGAGACGGTCGAGGACGTGAAGGAAAGCGATACCGAGCGTGAGCCCTCGAAAGGCAAGGTCGTGGATCTGGCCGAATACTTGGAACGCAGCTTGGGGAAAAAATCTGAACCCGCTCCCAAGAAGAGTTCGAAGGCCAAACCAGCTGCAAAGAAGGCGGCCAAAAAGGCCGCGAAGAAGACCGCTCGCAAGAAGGCCAAGTCGGCGTGACGGAGGGCTTGGAACGGGAATTGCGAAAGCGTTCCCATGGCCAGCGGGAAAACCAAGACCACGACGCGGGGTGGCACCCTTGCGAAGTATCGGACAAAGCGGAACTTCAGCAAGACCCCTGAGCCGGGTGGCAAGAAGGCACGGCAGAAGGGGAATTCGTTTGTGGTTCAGGAGCACCACGCACGTTCGCATCACTTCGACTTCCGGCTTGAGATCGATGGGGTTTTGGTGAGTTGGGCGGTGCCGAAGGGGATCCCGGAGGAGATGTCCGCAAAGCGGCTGGCCGTTCATGTGGAAGACCACCCGCTGGAGTATGGGAAATTCCAAGGGACGATTCCCCAGGGAAATTACGGTGCAGGCAAGGTGGCGATCTGGGACAAGGGCACGTGGGATCCTTTGGAGAAGAACTGGCAGAAGGATCTTGCGAAGGGGAAGCTGAAGTTCGTGCTCCATGGCGAGCGGCTGAATGGCCCTTACCTCTTGGCCCGGATGAGCGAGGAGCCGAATTGGTTGCTCCGGAAGCTGGATCCCGCAACTCATCCGGAAGCTCTCGAGACCGAACCGAAGAATGAGGTGGCGGCGTTCGTATCGCCGCAGCTCGCCCGTCCGGTGACCTCGGTGCCGGGTGGCAAGGACTGGCTGCATGAGCTGAAGTTCGATGGCTATCGGCTGATCGCGGTAAGGAGGAAAGGGGAGGTGAAGTTATTCACTCGCAAGCAGCTCGATTGGACAGCGCGCTTTCCGGAATTGGCAGGGCGGCTGAAGAAATTGGGGGGAGGCGACTTTGTAATGGATGGAGAAGCGGTGGTCTTCGATCGCAAGGGGCGGTCGAGTTTCGGCGCACTGCAAGAAGCCCTGAAGTCGGGCAAGGGTATTGATTTCGTGGTGTTCGATCTTCTGCATCTGGATGGGCACAACCTGCGTGGCTTGCCGCTCACGCGGCGCTTGGAAATGCTGGCGAAACTGGTTCCGGCGGAAAGCGGCCCGATCCGCCGGTCAAAGATCTGGTCCGGTGACGAGGGTGAGGAACTGTTTCAACAGAGCTGCAAGCTGGGACTCGAAGGCATCATCAGCAAGCGCTCCCATGGCACCTATCAGCCTGATTCGCGACGGGACTGGACGAAATCGAAATGCCGGCCCCGACAGGAGTTCATCATCTGTGGCTTCACCGAACCGAAGGGTGCTTGTCCCGCCTTCGGGGCGATCCTGTTAGGCTCGGTTGAGAACGGGCGGATGATTCCACGAGGCAAGGTGGGCACCGGCTTCACTGACGCCTACCGCCACCAGCTGCTGAAACAAATGAAGCCGCTGATCGCAAAGGAGGCTTCATATTCGACGACGGATCGCGGGGTGACATGGCTTAAGCCCCGGCTGGTGGCGGAGGTTGAATTCGCCGAGCTGACGAGGGATGGGGCGATTCGCCAGGGGAGTTTCGTTTCGCTGCGCGAGGACAAGCCGGCATCAGACGTTCACCTCAATCCCGTGGAGGCGATGGGTAGTCTTGGCTCAACGGTATTGGGCGTGGAAATCAGTCACCCGGATCGTGTCGTGTATCCGGATGACGGGGTGACTAAGCTGGAGGTGGCGCGCTACTACGAGCGGGTGGGCGAGCTGATGCTTCCCCACGTGGTGGACCGACCGCTGGCGCTGCTGAGAACTCCGGAGGGTATCGGGGGCGAGAAGTTCTTCCAAAAGAGCTTCAAGGCTCACGTGCCGCCGCACGTGAAAGTGAAGACGCTGGATGACGGGACGGAGATCCTCTTCGTCCGCGAAATCAAGGGGCTGATCTCCCTCGCGCAGTTCGGGGTGATCGAGCTGCATCCCTGGGGCAGCCGTCTACCTCAGGTGGACAAGCCCGATGTGCTGGTATGGGACCTAGACCCGGATGAAAAGGTGCCGTGGAAGGAGACGCTCGGTGCGGCTTTCCTGCTGCGCGATTGCCTTGCGGAGTATGGTCTGGAGACGCGGGCGAAGAGTTCAGGTGGGAAGGGAATTCATGTGATGATGCACCTCAAGCGGCAGCACACCTGGGAGCTGCTGAAGCCTTTCACCAAGGCCGTGGCAGCCAAGGTGGGAGAGCAGAATCCGAAGCGCTTCACCATCACGGCCTCGAAGAGCAAGCGCTCCGGGAAAATCTACATCGACTGGCTTCGCAATGGCAAAGGTGCCACGTGCATCGCGCCGTGGGGGCTTCGCGCAAGACCGGGAGCGCCGGTCTCGATGCCGGTAACATGGGAGCAGCTCGCCGAGATGGGGCCGCGAGGCTTCACGATCCGCGAGCCTGCCCAAGAGCCTGAGAACTGGATGTCAATCGAGCCCCAGTCGCTCCCCATCTCGCTCGTGCGGGAGATTTCGCGTGGATCATGAATGCAGGACCTACCATGCAAGCCGGGGTTGGAGTGCTGCTCAAGGAAACGGCGCAGGGATTCATCAAGGATGAGGGGTTGCGATTGAGTGCGGCGCTGGCCTTCTATTCCGCCTTCTCGCTCGCGCCGCTGCTATTGATCGTGTTGTCGATTGCCGGAGCTGTGTTCGGAGACGAAGCCGTGCGCGGGATGCTTTACGACGAGATCTATCGAGATCTCGGCCGCAGCGGAGCGGAAGTGCTGGAGGACATGGTCGCCCATGCGCGCGATCCCCAGCAAAGCCTGGTCATGTCCCTGGTGGGGCTCGTCGTGCTGCTATTCGGGGCCGCGGGTTTATTCGGCCAGCTTCAGGCTGCGCTGAATGCCATGTGGAACGTGCCACCGCGAGAAAAAGGTGGCGTGAGGCAATTCGTGAAGAGCCACTTTCTTTCGTTCACCATGGTGCTTGGCACCGGGTTCCTGCTGCTGGTGTCGATGGTGGTTTCGACCGTTCTAAATGCGGTCAGCGTGAGGGTGGGGGAAATCGCCAACATCCCGGCGCCTCTATGGGCGGTGGTTGGCGGCTTCCTTTCATTCGCGCTGATCACGCTGCTATTCGCAGCGATCTTCAAGGTCTTGCCGGATGTGATCATTCGCTGGAGGGATGTGTGGGCCGGGGCGATTTTCACATCGGGCCTGTTCGCGGTGGGGAAGTCGGCGATCGGCTGGTATCTGGGCCGGGAGGCTATGGCTTCGAGCTATGGTTCGGCGGGCGCGGTGATCGTGATTTTGACGTGGCTCTATTATTCGTCGGCGATCCTGCTCTTCGGAGCCGAGTTCACCCAGGTTGTGGCTCGTGCGGCGGGGCGCGAGATCGTCGGCCGGGCGGTCCGGAGACTTTTGGATCAAGAAGCTGTTCGCTGAAGGCCCACGCTGTGCCACATTAGCTGCGGACCCCTGGACGAATGAAGACTTTTGACGATGTATTGGCGGCTGAACTGAAGGAGCTCTTCAGCGCGCAGCGGCAGTGGTTGCTGGCGCTGCCGGGGGTGATCCGTGGCGCTTCGAACGCAAAATTGTCCGAACATTTCCGCAGGGAGGCCCGTGAGACCAAACGCCACATCGAGCGCATCGAGGAGATCGCGGAGATCCTGGGAGGATCTCCGCGAGGCCGGGTGCATGCTCCGATGAGGGAACTGGTGCAAACGGCGCAAGAGGTGCCGGGCTCCGAGCCGGACGGAGCGATTTCGGACGCCCGGCTGATTATCGTTGCGCAGCGTGTGGCCCACCTTTTGATCTGCGGCTATGGCACGGCACGCACGCTTGCCGGGATACTTGGCCACGGGGCGGTGGAGGCATTACTGGCCACGAGTCTGGCCGAGAAAAGTGCAGACGACCGGGCGCTCACGAATCTGGCGATCGACATTTATACGGTGTCGGGTCCGGCGGAGCCCGCGGCGCCGTTGCTGGACGAGCCGTTCGTCCCGTGATTCGGTGGTTTACCGAATCAGAGCGGCTTGATTGTGGCGCGGCAGGCAGCGGTCCCATTCGATGATCTTGTGGAAGAGCGGCTCGAGCTGCTCCGTGGGAGGGAGAGGATATTCGCCGTGCGCATAGTCCAAGAGATGATCTGACAGGGGGACGGCAGCCGCGCTCACCTTGATCTCGGCGACCAGTTCGCGCCGGTCTTCCGGGCAATCTTCCGGTGAGCGGAAGTCGTCGTCATTGTAGGGGCCGAAGCGGCGCTCGTATTCGCGCTTCCGGGCGATGGTATAGTCGCTATTCATGGTGGTGAAGGATTGTGAGGTATCGTGAGGATCCTACTAGTCACCCTTCATTCAGCCGATGCCGTGCCGCTGGGATGGAGGTGGCAAATCCCTGATATTATAAGGATTGCGCCGGCGAACGGCTTTCTCGACGTGTGGGAGAAATCGCAAATGTCTCTGCAAGGGGTGCAGTTCGCTTGTTGTCCGGAAATAGTTCGGCGGCAAAGGGACGCTGGGAGTACAAAGGTGAGCCGGGCGAGATTTCCGACTGCTATCAGGTCACCAACGAGGGTTTACTGACGTTGCCATTCGGAACCGTCCGGCTCTGGTCACCAGTCGCACCGTTGATCCGATTCTCAAATGAAAACTTATTTCATGCGTGGTGCGGGGAGGTCCTCGCCGGGAGGACGGCGCCCGGCGCGCATCTCGGCCGTGGCGCGTGCGAGGGCGATCGCCGCGTGGCGCGTTTCCTCCTGGATCGCGGAGTCTCGGTCGAGCGCCTCATGGCTGCTGGCGTAGGGTTCGAAGTAGCCGATGTAGCGGTCGACGATGGCGGTCGGCCCGGCGGAGATCAGACCTATTCCTGTGAGCCAATCATGAAGATGGCGGCGAACTCCTCCTGCTCCCTCCGCATCGCCATGGACGATCAAGGAGAATACTCGCCCGGCAAGATGCTTGGGATAGTCCCACCCCTTGAGCTCGATTTCCTTGGCGAGAGCTGGGTCCTTGCCAGCGGTAGTGGTGGGATCTGGATTTCCGCCGTCGGCACAGACCAAGCGATCAATCATCAGCTTGAGGCCCGAGGGAACCTGAAACCAGTGGACGGGAGTGATGATCATGATCCCGTGAGCCGCGACCCAGCGAGGGTAGAGTTCGTTCATCCAGTCCTGCACCTGGCCCAAGTAGTGATTCGGGTAACAGGAGCAAGGCCAGTGGCAGAGTGGCATGGCAGTGGAGACGCAGGCCTTGCAGGGAAAAATGCGGCGTCCGTATTCCGCGCCGAGCAGTGAGAGATCGAGCAGGTCGACATGACAGCCTTCCGCTTCCAGTGTGGTGCGTGCGATGCCGGAGAGACGAAACGACTTGGAGATCTCACTAGGGCAGGTTTCGTCGGTCCGCGGAGATGCATTGATCAGGAGCATGCGGGTGACGCTGCCGGCATCGTTGAACTCCTGTTGCGCGTCGTGAATCTTTTGGCGGGCATCGAGCCATTCGGTGGAGAGCTCATGCGAAGGATCTTGGAAGCCGGCTCCTGCTGGCCGTGAGGAGATGGTCTTGCGGCGTGCCTCATAAGCCTCAGCCGCGATCCTTGTCACCTGATCCACGGCCTCCTTGGCTTCAGCAAACGCGGGATCGGCAAATTGTTCCCGGTAGCGGCGCTCGAATTCGTCGCGATCCAGTGGCACTGGCCCTTGGCCGATCCGCACGATGGGTGAAGAAGGCGTTGCAGATGACGGCGAGTCCATCCGCCAGCCTAACACAATAGCGATGGGCGAGCAGGTGAATTCAGCCGATGAGGTCGTGATACTCCGGATGCCGCTGGATCCATGCTTTGGCGTATCCGCAGACAGGCCGCACCTTTTCTCTCCGCGAGCGGATGATGTCCAGCATGCCGGCCATCAGGCGACCGGCCGTGCCGTGACCGCGCAGGGCCGGATCGGCGTATACGTAGGGAATGATGAGCAGGTTCGATTCCCTCCGGTAGTCGGCATAGGCGAGCTTTCCTTCTTCCTCCAGCTCGAAGCGTTGGCGGGATACCTGATCGATCACTTGGCTCATGGGAGAAGGAAACTACCGGTCGGCGGGAGCGTCGATGCGGGAAATCACCACGCGACGATCCTGACGGAGAAGATTCTCTGCGGCGTCAGCCGGATGATGGGCTTCACTCTCGCCGTAGCCGACGGGAACCAAACGATCCGCCGCCACGCCACCGCGGACGAGCTCGCGAACAAGCGCTTCCGCCCGCAATTGAGAGAGCAGTTGATTGTCCGAAGAGGTGCCTTCCGCAGAAGCGTGGCCTTCGATGGCAAAGCTGGCTTTGGCCAAGCCGGGATCGAGAATGGCTTCGGTGAGGGCCAGCACCATGTCGTAGGAATGGCCGTCGGCGAATTGCGTGGAGCCTTGTTGGAAGAGGATATCGTGACTGGTGATGGTGGTGGTTGCAACGACGGGATAGGAAACCACCCAAACATCGCGGCCACGATACTCGGCCGGGATGCGATCATTGAAGACAGCGGCATTCAATCCGGCGACGGGCATTACTCTCACCCGCTCGAGCGCGGCATCGGCTAACAGAACGGCCGGAATGTCGTCGCGCGACGGATAGAAGGCGTAGCGGCGGCCTTCATGGATGAAGAATGGCTCCGGAAGCACGGACTCGCCCGGGGCCGCCTCGGCGGGAGCGGGGGTGCGGAAGAAAGGCGGCATCTTCCGAATATCGGCATCGCCGCGTAGCCGTTGGCGCAAGAACTCGGCTGCCGAGCGGCGATCTTCTCGGGGTGCGCGGCGGACCTCGCTCTGATCGAGGCGGTTCAATTCGGCATGGGAGAGGCGACTATCCTTGCCGAGGATATCATTCACCAAGCGGCTCGCATCGTCGCGTCCCTGGATCTGGATTTTTCGCTGATGGAGATCGCGGGCGAGATCTTCATGGGCACGTACCACATCGGCCTCGGCGGGTGGCAAGTCATCCAGCGCGTTGGGATCACGGGGGACGGTGTCGGGCTGGCGATCCTTCGGGGAGGTTTTGTGTGCGTCGGGGCTCGCCTTCTGGTCATTGGTGTCCTCCACCTTGTTCGAGGAAGGGTCGGCCTTGTCATTGACGGAGTCGCGGTTCCGCCTGGCATCGGGGGAAGCTTTGCGAGCGGTGGCATCTTCGGTCTTGGTTGATTCCGGGTTGGCGTTCTTGGACCGGTCAACTTCGCGTCGGGAGCGCTCGTTGGCTTTGGAATCATCATCCCTTACCGGCTGGGCCTCCTTTCCTGCGGGCTGCACGCGATTCGGGTCGCCCGCGCTGCGGCGTTGGTCTTCGAGCGGCTGGGATTCGTTGCTTGCCCGGCGCGTGGTGTCTTCGACACGGTCTGAATCCGGCGATGCTTTGGCGGAACGATCCTTCAAGGGCTTCGAGTCGGGATTGGTGGGTTCCGCGGCGGTGGCGATAGGGCTGGCTACCATCGTGGCAGCCAGAGCCGCGATGAAGGAGAACGGGCGTGATTGAGCTTTCATGCCTGCCCTCCTGCTTAATCCGTTCCGCCCTGGGAGGAGCGTAGTCATAGGGATTTTGGCGGCTTTGCCCTTGTCTGAGCGTGCAACGCGACCCGTTTCCGGGTGCAGCGTGCAATATCAGGCGCACTTTTCTTTTGAATCTTCCCGGATGCACACCGACGCTTGTGATGCTATCCGATGACAATGGCCGAGTTTCCCGAGGAGACGAAGGACGGAGAGTTCGAGCGACAGGAGGATGCCTTCCGAATGATGGTGGGGAAGGAAGGTGGACCGCTGGCGGTGGATGGCCGCTATCACCTCTACGTTTCGCTGGCGTGCCCATGGGCTCACCGCACGCTGATTGTGCGGTCGCTGTTAGGGTTGCAGGACAGCATCGGCATCAGCATCGCGGATCCGGTGCGGGATGAACGAGGGTGGGCATTTCGCGAGGGGCATGGGCATCATCCCGATGAGGCAGAGGGCTTTCACTTTCTGGGAGAAGCTTACCTGAGGAGTGATCCCCGTTTTCGCGGCCGGTATACGGTGCCGGTTTTGTGGGACCGCCAAGAGAAGTGCATCGTCAACAACTCCGAGGACGACATTTGCCGGATGTTTCAGGAGAGCTTCGCCGGTCCCGGGGCACGGGACTTGTTCCCGCTGCACCTAGCGGAGGAGCAAGCCGAGATCAGCGACTATCTCTACGAGAAGGTGAACAACGGGGTCTACCGAGCAGGCTTCGCAACCACGCAGGCCGCGTATGAGGAGGCGGTGCGGGACTTGTTCGTGGCGCTGGATGAAATGGCGGTCCGGCTGGAGCGCTCGACCTTTCTGTTAGGCGAGCATCTGGTCGAGAGCGACTTGCGGTTGTTCTGCACCTTGATCCGTTTTGACATGGTCTATCATGGCCACTTCAAGTGCAACCTCCGCCGGGTGGTGGACTGCCCGCCGCTGCTGCGCTTCATGCGGGACGTTTATTTACAGCCGGGTGTGGCAGCGACGGTGAACTTCGATCACATCAAGCGGCATTACTACGGCACCCATCGTGAACTGAACCCGAGTGGCATCATTCCGCTGGGGCCGGCGGCGGTTTTCGAGAAGCCGGGTTGTGGCGAGCGGGATGCGGGCTCGAGGTGACGGATACCCTTGTCCGTATCTGAGGGTGCCTGACGGCAGCAGTTTGACATGGTTGCTGACTGGTTTACGGCATTACGGCAGGGTGCACCCTGCACGATGCTTTGCCTCCGAGCGGGCGAAATGCGCTCAGGGGAAGATCCTAGGACTTCATGGAATGGGATTCCTTACGGGCACTGTGTGTGCTGGGATTCTCGCAACCCCTCCGACCGAATTCCGCCGCGCGGATGGTCCCCTGTGTCGTGGATACTACCGTTACTTCCGAAAAGGCTGCTTCGCGAGACGCAGAGCCTGATGTCGGCGCTGCTTCTTGGCTTCAAAGCAGGCTCATCGCCTTCGACGAAATCGTAGCTGTCGTCGAGGAGTATGCGATTTTCACCATGACGCCGTCCGGTGAGATCCTCGATTGGAATACCGGCGCCGAGCGCATCATGGGCTACCGCCCCGAGGAAGTGATCGGACAAAGCAACGACTGCTTTTTCTCCGAAGTCGAAAGAGTGGGCGGGGTCCCGCAAGGAATCCTTGAGATCGCGACGAGGGATGGCTCGTTCACTGGTGAGGGATGGCGCTCCCGGAAGGATGGCGAGCGCTTCTGGGGGCATGTGACGATCACGGCGCTGCGGTCTCCCGAGGGGGAGGTCCAGGGATTCCTCCAAATCACCCGCGACCTCACCCAGCGCCGGGTGACGATGGAGGCCCTGCGGCAAAGCGAAGAGCGCTTCCGACTGCTTGTGGAGGGGGTGCGCGACTACGCGATTTTCATGCTTGACCCGGAGGGTCACGTGATGAGCTGGAACATCGGAGCCCGAAGGATCAAGGGCTACGAGCAGGATGAGATCGTGGGCCGCCACTTTTCGATCTTCTATCCCCCGCAGGCATTGGAGGCGGGCGTGCCCTTTAAATTGCTGGCCTTGGCATTGAAGGAAGGCCGCGCGGAGCAAGAGGGCTGGAGGATGCGCAAGGACGGCACCCGTTTCTGGGGTCACGTGCTGATCACACCACTCTTCGACCACAGCGGCGAGCTCCGGGGCTACGCCAAGATCACGCGCGATCTCACCGACCGGCGCCAAGCGGAATCCCTGCGTGAGGCTGGCCGGCGCAAGGACGCGTTTCTCGCCACCCTCGCCCACGAGCTTCGCAATCCACTCGCTCCGATCTTGCCAGGAGTGGACATCATCCTGCGCTCGCCCGGTGACCCGGAGAAGGTTGCGGGCGTGGCATCGATGCTGAAACGACAAGTCGACCAGATGGCCCGCTTGATCGATGATCTGGTCGATATCTCACGGATTACCACGGGCAAGATCGAGCTTCGGAAAGCCCATGTGCCGCTGTCCGAAGTGATGGAGCGTGCACTGGAGGCGATCAAGCCGATGATCGATCGACAGGAACAACAGCTCGAATTGGACATTGGGATTGAGAATCCGGTCGTTGACGCGGACCCTCACCGGTTGGCGCAGATGCTCTCCAACCTGCTTTCGAATGCCGCCAAATATACTCCCTCGAAGGGTCACATTCGCGTGTCGGTGACTCCGGATGCGGACGAGGATGAGATGCTGAAGATCTCCGTGAAGGACGATGGCCGTGGCATCGCGGCCGAGTTCCAACAAGCGATCTTCGAGCTATTCGATCAAGGTGGCAGTGGTCCTGCGGAAGGGCTTGGCATCGGCCTGACACTGGTAAGGTCGCTGGCAGAGATGCACGGCGGTACTGTTTCGGTGGCGAGCGGTGGGGAAGGTCAAGGGAGCGAATTCACACTTTTGCTGCCTATTCTGGTGCCGGGCGAGTCCGCAGCAGGCACCGTTCAAACTACAGCCGCTCAAGCCAATGTATCTGCGGCGCTGCGCGTGGTGGTCGCGGATGACTCCCGGTCTGCCGCGGACATCATGGGCATGTTCTTCCGCATGGAAGGTTTCGAGGCTGCGGTAGCCTACGATGGCGAGGATGCCGTGGCCCAAGCGAAGGTCCTCCACCCGGACCTGGTGGTGCTCGACCTCGGCATGCCCAAGATCGATGGCTTCGAAGCCTGCAAGCGCATCCGCAAGCTGTTTCCACAAGCGGTGATGGTCGCTCTGAGCGGGTGGGGGAGCCGGGAAGACCGCCGCCGATCATCCGACGCGGGGTTTGATGAGCATCTCGTCAAACCGGTGTCACCGGATGATCTGCGGGCGTTCCTCGCCAGCTACTTCAAGAAAAGCCGGCGGGCCGGCTGAGACGGCCTAGCGAAATGCGGGCTGGTCACGAGCAAGCAGGCCGGCGGGCACGAGCGCGTCACAGGTTTCGGGATAGCGATCGAGAAGCAGGTCCAGAAGGGAATCGAGCTTTTCCACATCATCGGCCAACCGGACTCGATTGGCCAAACTACGAGCAACGCCGTAGTTCAGGATTTGAAGGCGATGAAGGGCACCGCTGATGGAGCGAAGGTCGTCGTCTCCAGGGAAGTGCCACGCGGGTGCACGCAAGACTTCTCGGCTCTCATTGATCAGGCGACGCATCGAGTCGCAGTCGTCGCCGGCCGAAGAGATCCGGTGGATGGCGGCCATGATTTCCAGCGTGTCACGGCGCTGGCGGGAAAGCTCCAGCTCTTGCTGAAGTCCGGCCCGCAAGCTTCTTTCGCTGGTGCGGTCGGTGAGTTCCGGAAGGAAGCTGATCAATTGAAGTTCGCTGCAGTACAGCATGCGCAGCTTCCGGAAGAACAGGCTCAAGAGGTCGGTTGGCATGGGAGACGGGCGTTCGCAATCGTGATGCCAGATTCGCGACTGCGGGGACACGGCCTCCCAGCGCGATTCCACGTACACAATGAACCGCTGGGCGCGGCAATTTGCAAGTGGACATCGCAATCGGCAGCGACGTGCTCATCATTCTCACTTGATCCAAACGACCGCTTCAGTGGGGGGCTGGATGAATCGTGGGAGTGAGTGCAGGAACCGTCACCGCTTCAACCGGCACCGAGAAGGTATGAAGGCGATCCTGAATCGACCACTTCGGGACCGAGTGCCCGCGGAGAAAATCTCCGACGGCACACTCGTCCGGTGTTGATCGCTCCGATGTGACGGAGGCGCCTGTGACTTGGTCAGTTCAGAGTGGCGAGAACGTCACTCGTTCTTCTTGTCGTCCTTTTCCTTGTTCTTGTCGCGCGGTGCTTGGCGTTCACGCTGCGGTTGGGCCTCGCGCTCTGGCTTGGCTTGCCGCTCGGGCTTCGCTTCGCGCTGAGGTTGAGCTTCTCGTTCTGGCTTGGCTTGGCGCTCTGGCTTGGCTTCTCGTTGTGGCTGGACTTCGCGTTGAGGCTTGGCCTCACGCTCGGGCTTGGCTTCGCGCTCGGGCTTGGCTTCGCGCTCGGGCTTGGCTTCGCGCTCGGGCTTGGCTTCACGCTCGGGCTTGGCTTCACGCTCGGGCTTGGCTTCACGCTCGGGCTTGGCTTCACGCTCGGGCTTGGCTTCACGCTC